>CAZFSH010000258.1:0-4211 GCA_964521935.1 uncultured Propionivibrio sp. | reverse complement strand
GTTACGGCAGCAGAATCAGGGAGCCCGTCGTGCGTCGCGATTCGAGATCCGTGTGCGCCTGCGCCGCATCGCGCAGGGTGTAGGTTTTGCTGATGCTGATCTTGACCTGACCACTCGTTACCACGGCAAACAGTTCATCGGCCATTGCCAGCAGATCGCTGCGCTTGGCGGTGTAAGTTGCCACCGTCGGGCGCGTTAAAAACAAGGAGCCACGCTTAGCCAGTTCCGACAGCTCAAATGGCGTGACCGGGCCCGAGGCATTGCCAAAACTCACCATCATGCCCAGTGGCTGCAAGCAATCCAGCGAGCCAATAAAAGTGTCTTTGTCAATGGAGTCATACACCACCGGCACCCCGGCACCACCGGTCATTTCGCGTACCCGCTGGGTAAAGTTTTCACGGGTGTACACAATCGTATGGTCGCACCCGTGCGCACGTGCCAGCTCGGCTTTAGCGTCCGAGCCAACCGTGCCGATCACGGTCGCGCCCAGTGCTTTGGCCCACTGGCAGACAATCAAGCCCACACCGCCGGCCGCCGCATGAATCAGTATCGTGTCCCCGGTCTTGACGCGATAGGTGCGCCGCAAGAGATATTGCGCGGTCAGACCTTGCAGCATCATCGCCGCGGCCGTCACAAAACTGATCGAATCCGGCAGCTTCACCAAGCGATCGGCAGGAATATGCCGCACCTCCGCGTAGGCACCAATTGGACCACCCGCGTAAGCCACCCGATCGCCCGCCTGCAAGTCGGTCACGCCCTCACCCACCGCCTCAACGAGCCCCGCTCCCTCCAGACCGATGCCAGAGGGCAAAGGCAGTGGATACAAGCCCGTGCGATGATAGATATCAATAAAGTTAACGCCCACGGCGTGATGGCGCACCCGCACCTCGCCAGCCGCGGGCGCCGTATCACAGTGACTGACTTTTTCCCAGGTCAATACCTCTGGGCCACCGTGAGCATGAATGCGAATGGCGTGTGTCATAGGCAACTCCTAATGATGTGATTGGCTGGCTTCGACCACCGCCAGCGCCGTCATATTGACCAAACGACGAACGGTTGCCGTTGGGGTCATGATGTGCACCGGACGCGCCGCCCCCAGCAAGATCGGTCCAACCGTTACGCCATCACCACTGGCTGCCTTGAGTAGGTTGAACGCAATATTGGCGGCATCGAGATTGGGCATGACCAGCAAGTTGGCCGAGCCGCGCAAGCGGCCGCCGGGCAACATACGCTCACGGATCGCCTCAGACAGCGCCGCATCGGCGTGCATTTCGCCATCGACCTCCAGATCCGGTTCATGCGCACCAATAATGCGGCGCGCCGCCGCCATCTTGCGGGCAGACGCCGAATCGGCACTACCGAAACTGGAGTGCGACACCAAGGCCACTTTCGGCACCAAGCCAAACCGGCGCACCTCCTCCGCGGCCATCATGGCAATCTCGGCCAACTGCTCGGCATCCGGATCCTGATTGACGTAGGTATCGCAAATGAACAAGGTGTGCTGCGGCAAAAGCAGCAAATTCATCGCCGCAAAACCATGCGCGGAGGGACTACGCCCGATCACGGTATCCACATGGCGCAAATGATCGTCAAACTGGCCAACCGTGCCACACAACATGGCATCGACATCGCCGCGCTTGAGCAGCATCGCGCCGATCAAGGTGGTGTCGGAACGCAAGCGCTGTTTGGCTAACTCCGGCGTCACACCTTGACGACCAAGCAAGTGATGATAGTCCTGCACCAAGGAGCGGTAACGCTGATCGAAATCCGGATTGACCAGCTCAAAATCGCGCCCGGCCTGAATGCGCAAGCCGGCGCGCTCGATACGCTTCGCCACCACTTCCGGCCGCCCGATCACCACCGGGATCGCCAGCTTTTCATCGATGACCGCCTGCACGGCACGCAGGGTACGTTCGTCCTCGCCTTCGCAATAGACCACGCGCCGCGGCGCCGCTTTGGCGGCCGCAAACACCGGCTTCATGACGAAACCGGAGTGGTAGACGAAACTGGTCATGCGCTCACGGTAAGCATCAATATCTTGAATCGGTCGCGTCGCCACGCCCGACTCCACGGCCGCTAAGGCCACCGCTGGGGCAATGCGCACAATCAAGCGGGGATCAAACGGCTTGGGGATCAGATACTCCCGGCCAAAACCCAAACTCTCGCCGGAATAGGCTTTGGCGACGACATCCGAGGCTTCTGCCTGCGCCAATTCGGCCAAGGCACGCACGGCAGCCAACTTCATCTGCTCGGTAATCGTCGTCGCCCCGGCATCGAGCGCGCCGCGGAAGATGAACGGGAAGCACAGCACGTTGTTAACCTGATTGGGGTAGTCAGAACGTCCGGTGGCGATAATCGCATCGCTGCGCACCGACTTCACCTCATCCGGCGTGATCTCGGGCGTCGGGTTAGCCAGCGCCAAGATCAGCGGATCAGCCGCCATTTTGGCCACCATGTCTGGCTTGAGCACGCCACCGGCAGACAAGCCAAGGAAGATATCGGCACCGTCAATCACCTCGGTCAGCTTGCGTGCCGCCGTCGTTTTTGCATAGCGCGCCTTGATCGGGTCCATCAGTGCGATGCGCCCCTCATAGACCACGCCTTCAATATCCGTCACCCAGATATTTTCGACGCGCACGCCCAGATTGACCAGCAAATCCAGACACGCCAGCGCCGCTGCACCGGCACCGGACGTCACCAATTTCACCTCGTCAATTTTTTTGCCAACGAGCTTGAGTCCGTTCAGTATCGCCGCACCCACCACGATAGCCGTGCCATGTTGGTCATCGTGAAATACCGGAATCTTCATGCGCTCGCGCAAGCGGGCTTCAATGTAAAAGCATTCCGGCGCCTTGATGTCTTCCAGATTGATGCCGCCAAACGTCGGCTCCATTGCGGCGATCATGTCGATAAGCTTGTCCGGGTCGTTCTCCGCCAATTCGATATCGAAAACATCGATGCCGGCAAATTTTTTGAACAGGACGGCCTTACCTTCCATCACCGGCTTGGCGGCAAGTGGACCGATATTCCCCAGACCCAAGACCGCCGTGCCATTGGTCACCACACCAACAAGGTTGGCGCGCGCAGTCAATCGGCTGGCCTGAAACGGGTCCGCGACAATGGCATTGCACGCGGCCGCAACGCCTGGCGAATAGGCCAGTGCCAAGTCGCGCTGATTGGTCAGCCCCTTGGTCGGGACAACCGAAATTTTTCCAGCAGGTGCAGCAGCGTGATACTCCAACGCGGCAGCGGCGAGGTTTTCTTCTTCTGAGGCCATCAAGTCTCTCCAGAACAGGCAGTTTTGCTATCCGGGCATGATAGTCGCCCCGCACGCAGAGCGCGCTGTGGTTAACCCGTAGCGATGAGTGCCTATTGTTAGGGGCTTGTTACAGCTCATCACATCGCTGCAATGCAGCATACGGTACCGACACATGGCAAAATTAGCCTATTATTTTTTGCATCCCGGCAACCACACTCAGGCAGGAGTCGCATCATGAAGCGCGTCGTATTCAATCAAAAAGGGGGCGTCGGCAAGAGCACCATCACCTGCAATCTCGCCGCCGTTGCCGCATCGCGTGGCAAACGCACTCTGGTCATCGACCTCGACGCGCAAGCCAATTCCACGCGCTATTTGCTCGGCGACGCCGCCGATACGCTCCGTACCACAGCGGCTGACTTTTTCGACCAGACCCTGAACTTCCGCCTGAACCCGCGCAAAACCACCGAATTCATTACGGCAACGCCGTTTGACAACTTGTTCATCCTGCCCAGCGACTCGGCGCTGGAAGATCTGCAAAGCAAGCTCGAAGCCCGCTACAAGATCTACAAGCTCAAGGAAGCGCTCGATGAGCTGGTCGATTTCGACGAAATCTGGATCGACACACCGCCTGCGCTGCACTACTACACCCGCTCAGCCCTGATTGCCGCCGACGCCTGCCTGATTCCCTTCGACTGCGACGACTTCTCGCGCCGGGCGCTGTACAGCCTGCTCGACAATGTTGCCGAAATCCGTGCTGACCACAACCCCAAACTCGAGGTTGAAGGCATTGTGGTCAATCAGTTCCAGTCGCGTGCCAGCCTGCCCCAGCAAGTCGTGCAAGAGCTCCGCGACGAACAGCTGCCGGTGCTCGAGACGCTGCTTTCGTCGTCGGTAAAAATAAAGGAATCTCACCAGCAGGCCAAACCCATGGTGCATCTGGATACCAGCCACA
>CAZFSH010000257.1:0-4275 GCA_964521935.1 uncultured Propionivibrio sp. | reverse complement strand
AGGTTTTTCGCCCAGCGCTGGTAGATGGCTTCTGCCGTCCGGTAGCTTGAGGCAATGTGTGTGTCGGTGGTGGCGCGCATCGCCACTTCATCCTGCACACTGTCGCGCACCGGCGCATGGCGTGCCAGGTCTTCTTGGCAGGCGGGTTCGGCAAGCCAGGCGTCGATGATCTCGGGAGTGATCTCGCAATGAAATTGCATGCCGATATGACGGTCGCCCAAGGCAAAGGCCTGCGGCTCGCACCACGCGCTGGTGGCCAGGTGTTCGCCACCGGCGGGGATGGCGAAGCTGTCGTGGTGCCAGTGATAGATGGGGAATTGTTCGCGGCCGAACCAGTCGCGGCCACGGCTATCGGGACGCACCTGCAGCTCGACCCAGCCGATCTCCGGATGGGGGGCGCGGCTAACGCGGGCACCGAAGGCACGGGCCATGAGCTGGCCGCCGAGGCAGTGGCCAATGACGGGCAGGTCGTCGCTGACCGCGTGGCGAATGAGCGTTTCCGTCTCTCGCAGATAGGGGATGTCGTCATTCGCACTCATCGGGCCACCCAGTACGCACAGCCCGGCATAGTCACGCAGCGAGCGCGGCAGCGGTTCGCCGGCATAGCCGTGAAACACCTCCAGCGCCAAGCCATTCGCCTCGGCAAAGACGCCAAAGTGGCCGACACCACCGGTATCGATGTGTTGTATGACGGCAATGGCTTTGCGTTTCATGGGCGGAGAAAGATGTGGCCGGAGTGTGGATGGTAGCATTGCGCCTCTCCCTGATTTTGTGAGCGCGATCATGAGCGGTAATTTCCCACCTCAGCACGGCTTCGCCTTTTTGAGTGCCAGCACTTACCTGAAAGCACCGGCACGTGAGCAGGCGCCCGAGCGACCTTTCGCGGTTGCCGGCATTGCCTGGGATGGCTGTGTGACCAATCGCCCCGGAGCACGCTTTGGCCCGATGGAAATTCGCCGCGCTACACACATGATGTGCGATGGCATCCATCCGGTTTTTGATGTCTCGCCCTATGAGCAACTGTGCGACGCCGGCGATTTGTTGCTGCCCAATACCAGCCTGGAGGCGATGCGGGCAACGCTCGAACCCCAGGCCGAGGCACTGATTCGCCAGCACCACATGCTCTGGCTGGGCGGCGATCACTCGGTGACCCTGCCTTTGTTGCGCGCCTATAAAAAAGTGCATGGCCGGCCGCTGGCCATTGTTCATTTTGATGCTCACTGCGATACCTGGACCGATCACTTTGGTGAGCCGTCCGGGCATGGCACCTGGACCTACGAGGCACTGCAGGAAGGCTTGATCATCCCTGAATGTACCGTGCAGATCGGCATTCGCTCATCGGGCGACAAGGCCGCGCGCGAGTACGTCAATACCGTTGGCGGACGGGTGTTCACCGCCCGCGAACTACGCGGCGCCGAGAGCCCGGGGCAGCTTAAATTTGTCACCGATGAGATTCGGCGCCGTCTCACAGCGGCTGACTTTCCGCCGCTGTATCTGACCTTCGATATCGACGCCCTTGATCCGGCCTTTGCGCCGGGAACCGGTACGCCAGAGCCGGGTGGCTTGAGCAGCGCGCAGGCGCTGACGCTGCTGGAAGAGCTGGCCGATCTGAACTTTGTGGGCATGGACTGTGTCGAAGTCGCCCCGCCGTATGACCATGCCGAGCTGACCACCAGCGCGGCGGCAACCTTGACCTGGACCTACTTGTCCGGTCAGGTAGCCAAGTTAGCGGCCAAATCAGCCGTCAAGGCCTGAGCGTTTCGTCATGAACAGTCAACCACTGAACACAGGCTTGGCCAGCGAAGACGACCTGACGCGGCGCTCGTACTACACCGCGACAGCGCCGGCGCTGCCTACTTTCGCTCCCCTTCGTGGCAGCCAGCAGGCCGATGTCTGCGTGGTGGGCGGTGGCTTGGCCGGGCTGTCGGCGGCGCTGGAATTGCGCGCCAAAGGCTACGCGGTCACGCTGCTTGAAGCGCAAACTATCGGCTGGGGCGCGTCGGGGCGTAATGGCGGGCAGGTGATCGTTGGGCATTCGAGCGACGACGCCATCATCAGCCAGTTAAGTAAAGCGGATGCCAAACGCGCTTGGGATACCACGATTGATGGCATGCATCTGCTGCGCCAGCGCATCAGTGATTACGCCATTGACTGCGACTACGTGCCTGGCTGGATGTATCTGGCCGTGAACGAGCGCAAGGCCAAGAGTTTGCGTGAGAGTTTTGACTTTACGCGTGAGACGTTTGGCTTTGAGCAGTGGTCATGGATTGCGCCCGCCGAAATGCCTGCTTACATCGCCAGCCCGCGTTTTCATGCCGGGGTGTATGACACGCTCTCCGGGCATCTGCACCCGCTGAAGTTTACGCGTGGTTTGGCTGCCGCCGCTGCTGCCGCGGGCGTGCAGATTCATGAACACAGCCGCGCCACCCGCATTGAGCGCGGGGCCGCGCCCGTGGTCAAAACCGCCGAGGGCGAAGTGCGTTGCCAGTTCATTGTGCTGGCGGGCAATTGCTATCTGGGCGAGCTGGCACCGGAGATCGCCTCGCGCATCATGCCGGTCGGCACCTATGTGGTGGCAACCAATCCGCTGGAGCCACAACTGGCCGAGAGCCTGATCAAACATCGTGCGGCGGTGTGCGACAACAACTTTGTGCTCGATTACTTTCGGGTCAGCCCTGATCACCGGGTGATCTTTGGCGGCCGGGTCAGTTACAGCACCATGACGCCGGTCAATCTCGATGCCAGCATGCACGCGCGCATCCTCAAGGTATTTCCGCAGCTCGCTGGCAAGATTTCCATCGACTACTCCTGGGGTGGATTTGTCGACATCACCGTCAATCGCGCACCGGATTTTGGTCGGCTGGCCGACAATATCTATTACCTCCAAGGTTTCTCGGGTCACGGGTTGGCGCTGACCGGCATTGCCGGCAAGCTTGCCGCCGAAGCCATCGCCGGGCAAGCAGAACGCTTTGATCTGTACGCGCGCCTCAAGCACCTGCCTTTCCCCGGTGGCAAGCTCTTGCGCACGCCAGCCTTGGTGTTGGGCATGCTCTGGTTCCGCTTGCTCGATCTGCTTTAGCCACCGTTATCCGTGGTTATCCGCCGTTAGCCATATGACCGTAGCCCGCGCTTGATCAGGTCACCGAGCTTGCGCGCGTGGCGCGCGATCTCATGCGTGGGCACATAGGCAAAGCCGACAATCAAGCCTTTGGGGGGCGTGGCGGCGAGCGAATAGATCGACAAGGGCCGCACCACCAAGCCCATGCTCGCGGCCAGGGCGGCGAGGCCAACGTCGTTGGCTTGTGGTTCGAGTTCAATCAGCAAATGCAGCCCCGAGGCCTCGTGGGAGCGCACCATCTTGCCCAGAATCGGGCGCAGCGTGCGCACCAGAATATCGCGCCGCTGGCCATACACCTGGCGCACTTTGCGCACGTGTGTCGCGAAATGGCCTTGGTCGATGAAGTCCGCGAGTGTTGCCTGCTGAATGAGCTGTCCCGGTCGTTGCAGGTCATGCAGCGCGGTGCGGAAGGGTTCGATGATCGGTTTCGGTACGATCATGTAGCCGAGCTTGATGCCCGGATAGAGGATCTTGGAAAAGGTGCCGAGGTAAATCACATTGCCATGGGTATCCAGCCCCTGTAGCGAAGCCGTGGGCCGGCCGCGATAACGAAACTCGCTGTCGTAGTCGTCCTCCAGAATCCATGCGCCGTGACGGGCGGCAATATCCAGCAATTGTCGGCGGCGCGCCAGACTCATGACCGCGCTAGTGGGGTAGTGATGCGAGGGCGTCACATAAATCAATGATGGCGCGGTCGCCAGGTCGGTGGCCTCCGGACGGATGCCTTCACGGTCCACCGCAACGGGGTGCAAGTGCAGGTCGCAGGCTTCGAGTGCGCGGCGGGCGCCCCAGTAGCCGGGGTCTTCAATCCAGGCGATGTCGCCGGGATTCGCCAGTAGCTGTGCGCAGAGTTGGATGGAGTGCTGCGTGCCGGCGGTAATCAGCACCTGCTCAGGTTCAACGCGCGCGGAGCGAGCAATGCTGAGGTAGTCGGCAATGGCTTGGCATAGCGGTGGGTAGCCACCGGCATTGCCGTAGTCGAGCAGCTCGGTGCGTCCTTCACGCAAATAGCGGTTGAGCAGGCGCTGCCAGATTTTGATGGGAAACACGGAAAAATCGTCCATGTCCGGGACGAAGGGTTGAATTTCCCGCGCGCCGCCAAAGTCAGTCGCGGTGAGACGGCGCCCGCGCTGGGAGAGCGAGGGGGCGCGCAGAGC
>CAZFSH010000256.1:0-4398 GCA_964521935.1 uncultured Propionivibrio sp. | reverse complement strand
ATCGGCAACGAGTTGTGTGCCAACCCGACCATCACCAAGCTCTCCTTCACCGGCTCGACCGAAGTGGGCCGCATCCTCATGAAGCAGTGCGCCCCCACGATCAAGAAGCTGGCGCTGGAGCTGGGCGGCAACGCGCCCTTCGTTGTGTTCGACGATGCGGATCTCGACTCCGCCGTCGAAGGCGCGATCATTTCCAAATTCCGCAACGCCGGTCAGACCTGCGTGTGCGCCAACCGCCTGTTCGTGCAAGAAGGCGTTTATGACAAGTTTGCCGAGAAACTCGCCGCGCGCGTGGCACAGTTCAAGGTCGGCAACGGCATGGACGACGGCGTTAACCAAGGCCCGCTGATCAACGACGAAGCCGTCGCCAAGGTTGAAGAGCACGTAGCCGATGCGCTCGCCGGCGGTGGCAAGGCCATCCAGGGTGGCCAGCGTCACGAATTGGGTCGCACCTTCTTCACGCCCACGGTGCTTACCGGTGTGACGCCAGAGATGAAGATCTTCCGCGAAGAAACCTTCGGCCCCGTCGCACCACTGTTCAAGTTCAAGGACGAAGCCGAAGTTATCGAGCTGTGCAACCGCACGGAGTTTGGTCTGGCCTCCTACTTCTTCAGCCGTGACATCGGTCGCATCTTCCGCGTCGCCGAAGCGCTGGAATACGGCATGGTCGGCGTTAACACCGGCCTGATCTCGACCGAAGTGGCGCCGTTCGGCGGTGTCAAGCAGTCCGGCCTGGGTCGCGAAGGCTCGCGTCACGGCATTGAAGACTATCTGGAAATCAAATACATCTGCCTCGGAGACATCAACAAGTAATCCCTGCCGATATCGAACAAACGACTACCCGTGATGCTTGACCAACAAACTATCCAAAGTGCTGTGCAACGCGCTGTCGCCGCTGCCCATGCGCCGTCGCGCGTGATTGTTTTTGGTTCTTACGCGCGTGGTGACGCGGACGAAGGCTCCGATCTTGATCTCATGGTGATTGAGCGTGAGTTGCCCAGCAAAGGCGAGGAAATGCTGCGCCTGAGCCGAGCTATTGGCTGGATAGGCAAGGGCGTTGATGTGCTGGTGTATTCGGAAGAAGAGTACGCCCGTCGTAGTCAGGTGCCGGGTACCGCTCCCTATTGGGCGAGCAAAGAGGGCAAGGTCGTCTATGACACCGCACGCTGAGGAAGCGCGTCGCCTGCTCAGTTTGGCCCAGGCGGATCGTGACGCGTTTAACTGGCTGGTGCAAGGGCCGGGTTTGCGGCCAGCGACGGTGTATTTTTCGGCGCAGCAGTCTGTGGAAAAATTGTTGAAGGCGGTAATGTTGACCCACAACCTGCCACCGACCCGAACGCATGATGTGTTGGCCTTGGCCGCGCAGCTGAACGAACAGGGAGTCGCTACGCCACTGTCGCCGGAAGCGTTGGCGATTCTTAATCCCTACGCGGTAACGTTTCGTTATGACGATGAAGTGTTGAACATCACGAGCCCCCAAGAAATCAGCCGCATCGTCGAAACCATGTTGGCTTGGGCGCAGCAACACATCCTTCAGTCCTGAACCCTATTACCTATTCCAACTCTGGAGTTGCCTATGACCACATCCCCCCCCGATTGGAAAGCGCGCGCAGCCGCGCTGACGTTCGATGGCCGCAGTTTCATCAATGGGCGCCGTGTCACAGCGGCTGACAATTCGCTCTTTGATTGCGTCTCGCCGATTGACGGCAAGGTGCTCACGCAAGTCGCGCGTGGTAAAGCGGCGGATATTGATCTGGCTGTCAAAGCGGCCCGCGCCGCCTTTGAGGATCGCCGCTGGGCGGGCAAATCGCCGGCCGCACGCAAGAAAGTCCTGCAGACGTTTTCCGCCAAAATTCTCGAACATCGTGAAGAACTGGCCTTGCTCGAAACGCTCGACATGGGCAAGCCGATCAAGAACAGTCTGAGCGTGGACGTTGCCTCGTCGGCACGTTGCATCAACTGGTACGGCGAAGCCATCGACAAGGTGTACGACGAAATCGCTCCGACGGGTGACGACGCGTTGGCGCTGATCACCCGCGAAGCCATGGGCGTGATCGGCGTCGTCGTGCCGTGGAATTACCCGATGATCATGGCCGCATGGAAGCTCGGCCCGGCATTGGCCGTGGGCAACAGCATCGTGCTCAAGCCCTCGGAAAAATCACCGCTGACCGCACTGCGTCTGGCCGAAATCGCTATCGAAGCGGGCTTGCCCGAAGGCGTGTTTAACGTCGTGCCCGGCTATGGCCACGAGGCCGGCGAAGCGCTGGCGTTGCACATGGATGTCGATGCCATCGGCTTTACCGGTTCGACACGTGTGGGTCGCTTCATGCTTGAGTACGCAGGCAAGAGCAACCTCAAGCGCGTGTATAACGAGCTGGGCGGCAAGTCGGCCTATGTCGTGTTCAATGATTCCGATGCGCTGCAACGTGCCGCCGAAACGGTGGTCGATTGCATGAACTTCAACATGGGCCAAAGCTGCAACGCGCCCTCGCGTTTGTTGGTGCAAGACGACATCGCCGACAAAGTGATCGAGATGGTGGTCGAGCACACCAAGCGCTACGTGCCGAACAACCCGCTGGAGCAGGGCACCAACATGGGCGCACTGGTCGACGAGCAGCAAGTGCGCTCGGTGCTGGGCTACATCGACGCCGGTAACGCCGAAGGCGCTGGCTGTGCGGTGGGTGGCGTGCGTGTGCATGAAGCCACGGGCGGCTGCTATGTCGCACCGACCGTCTTCACCAAGGCCACGCCCGAGATGAAGATCGCGCGCGAAGAAATTTTCGGCCCAGTGCTCTCGGTCATCCGCTTCAAGACCGAGGCCGAAGCCATCGCCATCGCCAACAACAGCCCGTACGGTCTGCAAGCGTCGGTGTGGAGCAGCAACGTCAGCCGTGCGCATCGCGTCGCGCGCGCTTTGCGTGCCGGCACCGTGCATGTGAATCAGTACGACGACGACGACATCACCGTGCCCTTTGGCGGCTACAAGCAGTCGGGCAATGGCCGCGACAAGTCGCTGCACGCGATGGAAAAGTACACCGAACTCAAAACCACCTGGCTCCGGATTGATGGCAATTCGGACGCCGAATAAATAAGGAGAACACTATGACTGCACCCCAGAACGCACCCCAGAACGCTGACCTGCACGCTCGTCGCCTCGCCGCCACGCCGCGTGGCATTGGTGTCGCGCAAGACTTCTTTGCCGACCGCGCCCTCAACTCCGAAATCTGGGACGTTGAAGGCCGTCGCTTTATCGACTTTGCCGGCGGTATTGCCGTGCTTAACACCGGCCATCGGCATCCCAAGCTGCAGGCCGCGCTCGAAGCGCAGGTTCAGCGCTTCACCCACACCTGCTATCAGGTGGTGCCCTATGAGTCCTATGTGACGCTGGCTGAGAAGATCAACCAGCTCACGCCGGGCACGCACGCCAAGAAAACCGCCTTTTTCTCGACCGGCGCCGAAGCCGTCGAGAACGTCGTCAAGATCGCCCGCGCCTATACCGGGCGCTCGGGCATCATCGCTTTCTCCGGCGCCTTCCATGGCCGCTCGATCATGGCTGCCGCGCTGACCGGCAAGACCGTTCCGTACAAGGTCAAGTTCGGTCCCTTCCCGCCCGAGATTTATCACGCCCCGTTCCCGGTTGAGCTGCACGGCACGACGGTGCAGGATTCGCTCGACTACATCAACCACATTTTCAAGTGTGACATCGAGCCTTCACGCGTCGCGGCCATCATTCTTGAACCTGTGCAGGGCGAAGGTGGTTTCTACATGGCCCCGCCTGAGTTCATGCGCGCGCTGCGCAAGCTGTGCGATGAGCATGGAATTTTGCTGGTCGCCGACGAAGTGCAAACCGGTTTTGGTCGCACCGGCAAATGGTTCGCCATGGATCACTATGACGTGCAGGTGGATATGATGACCATGGCCAAGTCGATGGCTGGCGGCACCAATCTTTCCGCCGTGTGCGGACGTGCTGAAGTGATGGATGGCCCGGAGCCGGGTGGTTTGGGTGGCACATATGCTGGCAGCCCCTTGGGCATTGCCGCGGCGCACGCTGTGATCGGCATCATCGAAGAAGAAAAGTTGCTCGATCGTTCCAATCAGCTGGGTGAAAAACTCAAGGCCCACCTTAATGCCAAGCGCGCTGCCTTCCCCGGTATCAGCGATGTGCGCGGCCCCGGCTCGATGATCGCCTGCGAATTCAACGACCCGAAAACCGGCAAACCCGACGCCGATTTCACCAAGCGCGTGCAAGCCGAAGCCAAGAAGCGCGGCCTGATTCTCTTGACCTGCGGCGTGTATTTCAACGTCATCCGCTTCCTCTACCCGCTGACCATTCAGGACAGCGTGTTTGACGAAGCGTTGGCCATCATCGACGCCTCGATGGAAGCAGCGCGCGCCTAA
>CAZFSH010000255.1:0-4400 GCA_964521935.1 uncultured Propionivibrio sp. | reverse complement strand
GACGGCGGCGGGGACCCCGACGCGGTGCGACTGCTGGCGGCGCGCGGGGCACCACTGGACGACTGGGACCACACCGGCATGTCGGCGCTGGCGCGGGTGTGGTGGTGCGGCCGTCACGGCGCCCGCGGCGACCGCGCGTTGCTCACGTTCCGCGCGCTGTTGGAGTGCGGCGCTAGTCCCAACGTCGACTCGGCGGACGACCTCAACGTCAATGCCAACGGCCGAGAGCAACTCGATGGCGACTTCCTGATTGACGGCGTTGTCTTCCGCGAGCAGAACGTGCGCCGGTGCAGCGGCGCGCCCTCCCACTTGATTTCCTGCTTTGCCTTCACCGTAGCGGGCGCGCAGCGTTTGCTCGGCTTCGCCCACGCCCAATCGCTTGGCCACGGCGTGCTCACCGGCGAGCACGTCTTGCACGGCGTCGAACAGGCGCGAGGAGGTCAGCGGCTTTTGCAACACATCGCTGAAGCCGGTGTGCATGAGCTGATCGAGCGGCACCCCTTCGCTGTGCGCCGTGACCATCAGCTTGTGGGGCGTATGGCGCAGTGGCAGGGCGGCCAGGCGCTCGCCGACTTCAACGCCGTTCATGCCCGGCATCTGCCAGTCGACCAGTACCAGATCAAACGCGCTGTCGGCGGCATCGGCCTCTGTGATCAGGCGCAAGGCGTCGGCACCGTTGGCGGCGGTGGAGACCTGCATGTCAAAGCCATCGAGCATTGCGGCGATGGAGTCGCGCGCTTCCGGCAGGTCATCGACCGCCAAGACGCGCAGGCCTTGTAGCCGGTGTATCTCGGTGCGCGGTACATGGGCGGTTTTGCTGTCCCGCAAGGGAATCTCGACCCAGAAGGTGCTGCCCTTGCCGTACTCGCTATCGACACCAATTTTGCCGTGCATCAGTTCGGTCAGGCGCCGTGAAATCGCCAGCCCCAAACCGGTGCCGCCGTATTTGCGTGTGGTCGAGCTATCGGCCTGCTCAAAAGCCTGAAACATGCGTGCGCACTGTTCCTCGGTCATGCCAATGCCGGTATCCGCGACCTCAAAGCGGATGAGATAGCCATCTTGCCTCGGCGACACCGTGCGTGCCCGCACGCAAATGCTTCCCTGCTCGGTGAATTTGACGGCATTGCTCACGAAGTTGAGCAGGATCTGACCGATGCGCAGGCCATCGCCATGCAACATGGTCGGCAGGCGGCCCAGATCGACCACCAGTTCGATGCCCTTGGCTTCGGCTTTTTCGCCGATCAGCGTGCAGACATTGCTCACCACATCTTCGAGATTGAAGTCGGTGTATTCCAGTTGCAGCTTGCCGGCTTCGATCTTGGACAGATCGAGAATGTCATTGATGATGTTGAGCAGGTGCAGCGCGGCGGTACTGATCTTGTCCAGTTGCGCGCTATGGCGCGGGTCGTTGATGCTGCGCTTGAGCAGGTGGGTGAGGCCGATGATGGCATTCATCGGGGTGCGAATTTCGTGGCTCATGTTGGCGAGAAATTCGCTCTTGGTGCGGCTGGCGGCTTCGGCGATATTCTTTGCTTCGTTCAGTGCCTCGGCGGCGGCGGCACGCTCGGTGATGTCGCGCGCCTGAGTTAAAAACCCCGCCAGGCTGCCGTCCGGTTCGCGCAATACCGTGCGCGTAAAGGCCATCAGGCGGCGCTGCTGGCCGGCGAGGGTGACAGTGCGCTCCTGTACCTCGGTGTCTTGCCCGGAGGCCAGCTGAGCGTCTTCTTCGGCGCGAATTTGGGCTGCCATCTCGGGTTTGAAAACCTGTTCGGCGGTGTAGCCGCGAAAATGCTGCCAGCGCGACAAGCCCAGCGCTTCGATGTAGGTGCGGCTCACGGCCTTGAAGCGGCGTTCGGCATCTTTGAGCACGATCATGTCGGGCGAGGCTTCGAGTACCCGGCGGAAGTCGCGACTGATGTCCTCGGCAGTTTCTTTCGCCGTTTTCATTTCGGCGGTGCGCTCTTCGACCAGTTGCTCAAGATGGCGGCGGTGATGGTCCAGCTCAGCCGACATGCTGGCTTGCTCGATGAGCGACTTGCGAAAGGCGAGTACCGACTCGGCGAGGGGCTTGAGCAAGCCTGTGGGTTTGTCAGCCAGCACTTGTACTTGCGGCAGGATGGCCGTATCGGCATTGCCTTTGGCCAGATCGTCCAGGGCCAGGGTTAACGCCGCCAGCCGGCGGGTGAAGCGCTGAGCGGCGATAAACCAGAAGAGCAGCAGAAAGGTCAGCAAGGCGGCACCGATGGCGCCGGTAATCAAGCTGTGCTGCTCGAAACTCCGCGCTTGCCAGGCACTGCGGCTGGCTGAGGTGCGTAGCGAACGCTGGGCAATTTCGCGCGTATGCTCGATCAGCGTGATGAAGCGCTGCCCGGCGTCAAAGGCGTAGCGCATGGCTTTCGGCGGGTCGATCGCAGCCATGTCGGTGGCCATGACAATGTAGTTGCGATAGGCCTCGAAATGTTCTCTTGCTGCCTGCACTGCCGGCTGGTCGTCGGTCAGGTCGCTGATGGCGTTCAATTGCTTGTCGAGCCGCGCCAGTTGGTCGACCACTTGCGTGTGCAGCAGGTAGGCCGTGGCTTCGTCCACCTCGCCTGCGCCGGCCTTGACCAGCATCTTGCCGATATCCAATTGCATCGCGCTGACCGCTTCGTTGAACGTCGTGGCGCGTGCGATGCGCTCGTTGTCTGCGGTTTGCTCTAGGTTGGCCGCTACATAGCCGGCGCGCAAATCGAGAAACGAGGCAATATTGAGCCCGCCCGCGAGCAGCGCGAATACCGCGACCGGCAGAAAGAAAACCAACAGGTAACGCGGTGGACGTGATCGACGGGCGACGGCCATAAAGAGTGCTACCTGGTTGCGTATAACAGTGTGTCTAGTGCAGTGTGGCTAGTTCAGTGTTGCCCAGAGTGTCGGGGGAATGCTGGCAACGTAGTCGAATTCCTGACCATCGCCTTTGGGACGGAAGATAACCAGCGTCGCTTCCTTGGGGAAATAGCCGATCAGGTCCATCAGGTTAGGGGCGTGGGCGATGAGCAGACGATTGCTCCCCTTGGGCACAGCTTGTGCCAGCAGGTGGCGGGTGTTGGCGATGATCGGGGCTTTTTCTTCGCTGGTCAGATTGGCGGTGTACATCAGCTTCTGATCAACCGTATGCGCCTGACCAGGGAAGGCATCGGCGACGGTATCGAGCACGCGGCAGAGCGGGCTGATGTGAATTTCTGCCAGAGGAATCTTGTTTTTGCGCATCGCTTCGCCAACGGTTTTGGCGATCTTGTGGCCCTCGGCGGTGAGCGGGCGCTGTGTGCTGCAATCGTTCAGGTCGACGCCGCTAGGCCGGTCAGGAATGCTGTTGTCGGTAAAGCCGTGGCGCAAATAAAGGGTAAAGCCGCCCTGACGTAGTTGTTTGAGCGTGTCGGCGGTGGCCAGTACTTCCGCAAACTTGGCCGCACCGGCTGGCGGCAGGCCAAAGGCATCGGCAAAACTCAGCGCGGGTCTCAGCCCCGCTGACACGGCAGCCAGTACTAGCATGCCGCGCAGGATGACAAGCAGACGGTTCATGGCAATTCCTTCATAGAAATCAACTAGGGTTTATCGGCGTAACGCTGGGCAATCTGGGCGAATTGTTCCTGACAGGCGAAATAGGCGTCGACCACCGCCGGGTCAAAATGGGTCGCGCGACCATGTAGCAGGATGTCATTGGCGGCGACGATGTCCATGGCCGCTTTGTACACGCGCTTGCTCATGAGTGCATCAAAGACATCGGCCAGTGCCATGAGGCGTGCCGACACCGGAATGGCATCGCCGGCAAGGCCGTCCGGGTAGCCGCTGCCATCCCATTTTTCGTGATGCGAGAGCGAAATTTCGCGTGCGACGTCGAGAAAGGCGAACGCCCCGATGGCTTCGCTGGCGCCTGCACCGTTGACATCATTGGCCACGCCGGAGGCTTCCGTGGCTTCCAGAATGGCTTTGCTGATGGCATCGGCACCGATGCGCGGGTGCTGTTGCATGATGGTGAATTCATCGGCCGTGAGCCTGCCCGGCTTGAGCAAAATGGCATCCGGAATACCGACTTTGCCGATGTCGTGCAGCGGTGCTGCTTTGACAATGTGCCCCAGCCTTGGCCCGGCCAGCGCAGCGCTGAAGCGCTCGTGCTCGCGCAGGTGACGGGCCAGAATCTCGACGTAGGCTTGGGTGCGCACAATGTGGTGGCCGGTCTCGTTGTCGCGCGCTTCGGCGAGGCAGGCGAGAGCACGCACGTTGAGTTCCTGAATCAGCAGGTTTTCGCGCATGCGCTTGGCGATCTCGGCTTCCAGCCAACTGTTCTGGTCGGCAAGCCGGTCGCGCGCCTGCTTGAGTTCGAGGTGCGCGCGCACGCGTGCCAACACGATGGCCGGATTGAT
>CAZFSH010000254.1:0-4407 GCA_964521935.1 uncultured Propionivibrio sp. | reverse complement strand
CCGGAGATATTGGCATCCGAACCGGTTGACTGGATGGTGATGTTGTTGGGGTCAAGCAGCCAGGTTCCGCCGCCGGTTGTCACCACCACACGATCGACATCAAGTCTTGCGGCCGATGTTTCGATAAACCCGCCACTACCTGTAGCCCCATCGCCTTGCGCATCCATCTCGCCGCGCGCGATCAATTCTCCGCTGACGTGATCACCGTCGGTGGTGATGGCCGTGATCTGGCCACCCGCCGTGCCACGGGCACTGAGTTTTGAGGTGTCGGTCAGTTCGATTTTTTTGCTGGCGCGCAGAAAAATCTTACCGCCCTCTTCCACAGCGCTGCTGGCCGTTAAGGTGCCGCTGTTTTTGACCAGGGCGGCGGCGATGCCTATGCGCCCGGCTTCGGCACTGACGGTGCCCAGATTGGTGGCATTACCTTCGACGCCGGTTATCTCTACCTTGACGCCGGGTGTGGCGGTGTCGATCAACTCGACCGTCTGCCCTGCTGCAAGAATGGTCTCACCGTGTGGGGTGGTGATGAGGCCGTCATTGCTGACGTTGGCGCCCACGAGATAAACGCTGCCACCGCTAGGCGTGGTGATCCGCGCACCGGCTTCAATGCTTAAGTTGCCCGCCACATCGTTGCCGCCAAAGCGATGACGGTTGGCGAGGAAGTCGGCATTGGTGACATTCAGGGTACTGGCGACAAAGGCGGCGGTATCAATACTGCCCGTCGCACCCACCAAGATGCCGGCGGGGTTGATCAACCACACTTTGCCGTTCGAGCTGAGCTGGCCATAAATGGCGCTGGGGTCAGCCGAGAGCACACGATTGAGCACGCTGCTGGCGGCGGAGGCTTGGTTGAACCGTACCGATTCATTGGCGGCGATGCTGAATTTTTGCCAATTCAGAATCGCACCGTTGCTGTTGCTGATGGTCAGCGCATTGCCCGCTTGCGCGATGGTGGCCGTGCCATTGACGACAACCGGGCCAACGGGAAGGGCGAGCGCGCTAGTCGAAAAGAAGGCTAGGGGCGAAAAGATGGCAAGCAAAAGCGCCGCCAGTGTGCGTCGTTGACCGAGTGCCGTGTCACAGCAGCTGAGTTTTTGTGCGTCGAGCGCAGAGCCATCAACCATGCTGAGCGCACGCGGCTTGCCATGACTACGCGCCGTTTCGGCAACAACGACAAACAAGCCGGTAACACGATGACGGATGATGCGGTAAATATGGTTCATACGTTTTACTCAAATAGCCTCAGTAACGGGCAGTAAGATGGTGCCACTGCTGGCATTGCTGGCATGCAAAGATTGGGAGGTACTGCGCAGCTTTTCGGCAATGTCTTTGCCAAAAATGCCGGTGATCTTGATGTACATATCGGGATACGCCTCTCGCAGACGATCAAGCTCAGCGCATGGCAGTGTGAATACGCGGGTAGGCTCTTCTACCACCACGTCAGCTGATGCAGGCTGACCGCTGACGTAACTCATTTCGCCGACAAAACCACCGGGGCGAACCATGCCCAAGAGTCGACGCTCAACAAAAATCGCGGCCGAGCCAGAAACCAGGACGCTCACCGCCGCCACGCGCTCGCCGTGATGTAAGAGGGTAGAACCCGCGTCGGCGCTTTCCAGCCGACCAATTCCCAGCAAACGTTTGAACTCGCCGGGCGTCATCGCATTAAAAACCGTGCGGTATAAAAACGCCTCGTCACCCGCGAAATGCACCTGCCGCGATTCGCGATATATCAGCACCAGTTGGTAGGCATTTATCGCAATAAAGCCTATGGTGAATAAAAACTGCACCCACAAAGGCTGGCCGGGGCGGATATTGTAATAAATGAATAAATCCACCGAGCAGGCAATCACGGTAATGATGCGCAACCATTTGATATCGCGCATCGTGTAAGAAACAGCCAACAAACCGTAGGTAAAACCGGAAAGCCAGTCGTAAAAACCCAAATTGAGTGATATCAGCCAGTCGATGAGAGGCATAGGCGCTCCTGCTATTTTTATCGTTATCGTTTTTTCGGCAGCGCCATTGAGGCCGAGCGCCAAACGCTATCCGGATGTTTTTATGCGACTTATATCCGAGACTGCGGATGCGCATTTTGCCAAAGTTCGGCACAAATGACATCGCTAATAGTAGGGATACCGGTAATCAATTTCCGGTATCGCGGACAAAAATCAGTCGCTGTGGGACGGTGCTTCACTGGCACCCAAGGGAGGCAAACCATACTTACGGCGCGCTTCATCGCAACGCTCATCGCTGCGGCCCAGCACCGCAAAGGGAGCGAAGTCACGGCACGGGCTGGGGCGGAATTCATAAATCGCGCACCCCACCTCCTTGCCCAGTTCGCCCCGCAGCGCGCGGCAACGCACGGGCGCATCGACCGTGCCTTGCATGCAGGCACGATTCGGGCCAATCTGATCAACCAAACCAGCCGGCACCCAGCCGCCGGGCATGTCATCGACTTCGCCGCTATAAAAAGACACCCGATAGGTCATGCAGCAGGCACCGCAACGTTGGCAAGGATTTAAATCACTCATAAGAATAAATGTATTTATATTGATTAAAAATAATCTATCATTCGCCGCATATCGCAATTTTTAGCGATATTATTTTTTCATTATCGACGGAGATTGTTTGACTATGGATATTTCTGGACTGAGCTATAAAGAGTTGCAAGCGCTGCAAAAGCAAGTGACGGTTGAGCTGGAAAAGCGCAAAGAAGCTGGTCGGAGCGAAACTTTAAATCAGATTCGCAAGCTCGCCTCGGAAAACGGTTACTCACTCGAAGAGTTGATTGGTTCGGGCAGCGCCCGCCGCGCCACCAAGGCCGTCGCCATTAAGTATCGTCACCCGCAAAATCCCGAGCTCACCTGGACAGGCCGTGGCCGCACCCCGAAGTGGGTCGCCGAGTGGCAAGCCGCCAATGGCTCACTGGCCGGAGTTACCGTTTAATCGCTGGCTGCCTTGGCGCTTTTCGGTTTTCCCGCTAAACAGGACGCCTCATCCGCGTCCTGTTTTATTTTGTACGCTATTTGAGTTTTCATGGCCGCTGCAGTAATGCGAAACTGCAGCGCTTATGGCTAGACCCAAACTTCGAGACCTCACCGCCCGCGGCCTGCGTATCCCGTTTCTGGATACCGTACGCGGTTATCAACGCGAATGGCTCCGTCATGATCTGATTGCGGGCCTTACCGCCTGCATCGTGATGATCCCCTCGGTGATCGCCTACGCCGAGTTGGTGCACCTGCCCCCCATCGCCGGCTTGTACGCGGCATTTGCCGCCTCTATCGGCTATGCCCTGTTTGCCAGTTCGCGGCACGTTATTGCCGGGCCCGATGCCGCCATCGGGCTGCTTGCTGGCACCGCTATTTTGCCGCTGGCAGGCGGCGACATGCTGCGCACCGCCCTGCTCGCGGCGGAGCTGGCGCTCCTCTCCGGAGCTTTTTTACTGCTGGCGGCACGCCTGCATTTGGGGGCCATCGCCGATTTGTTGTCACGCCCCCTGCTGATCGGCTATCTCAATGGCGCATCACTCATTCTCGTCGCGACCCAACTAGGCAAGCTCTTCGGTATCAAACTTGAAGGCGAGAGCTTTTTTGGTCTGGTCAACATGGTGGTCGCACAACTACCCAGCACCCATGGCACCACGTTCATCTTTGGTGCCAGCCTGATCGGACTGCTGATCCTGGTTGGCCGTTTCCTTCCCCGCCTACCCGGCGCCTTGGTCGCCTGCACAGTGGCCATCATCGCGGCGCTAGTGCTGGATCTGAGCCAGGCCGGGGTCGCCATGGTCGGTGCCGTGCCCAGCGGCATGCCTGCACTCACGCTGCCCTCGGTACATATCAGCGACATCACCGCCCTCGCGCCGGCAGCACTGGCCATCGGCTTTTTGGCGTTTTCAGACGGCATCCTGCTCGCCCAAACCTTCGCCGACAAACACCGTTACGACATCGACCCCAATCAGGAACTGGCGGCACTAGGCACAGCCAATCTGAGCGCCGGCTTGTTTCAGGGTTTTCCGGTTTCAGCGAGCCAGTCGCGCAGTGCCATCGTTGATGCGTCGGGCGGCAAGACGCAAGTCGCCCAGCTCGTTGCCGCAGCAGGATTACTGCTCTTCTTGAGTTTTTTCACCGGCCTTATCGCCATGCTGCCCAAGGTGGCGCTGGGCGCCATTCTGATTGTGACGGCTCTGGGCATGCTGGAAGTCGCCTCGCTCTCCCAGCTTTACCGCATCGACCGCAAGGATTTCTGGCTCGCTGTTGTGGTGATGGTGTCGATCCTGATTGCCGGCGTCGTGCCGGGCATTATTCTGGGCATGTTGCTGTCCTTGATCGGCGTGCTGGTTGAAATCTCGCGGCCGCGCGACGCCATCCTGAGCCGCCTCAATCGCGACGGCAAGTTTCATGATCT
>CAZFSH010000253.1:0-4447 GCA_964521935.1 uncultured Propionivibrio sp. | reverse complement strand
AAAAGGTCGTCTGGCTGATTTCCAGCCGGATGCACTGCGTCGCGCCGGTAACTAATTCGCCGATTGACATTACCCGTTAGGGTAGTGGCGGCAAATAGTTGCAAAAATAGTGACAAAAAAGGACTGCTTCGGCAGTCCTTTTTTTTGCCGTTATTTGTTGGTGCGAAAATAAAAATCCATATGAATTAAAGAAGTACAGCACATATGTCGAAATAGCTGCATATACTTGCGAAAACTTATTGTAAACAGGGGAGATTCTTATGCGCCAGGTGGCTTTCACGAAGTACGCTTTTCGCATCAAAACCCGGCTCGGGCTGGTCGTCGATAACCTGACGATTCATGGTCGTAATGAGCAGGAGGCGCAAAAGAAGCTTCGGCAGGTTTACCCGCGCTGTGAAATTATCAATTGCGTTTGCATGCACGGTGGTGTGCGCGTGCCAGCAGCCAGTTTTGAAGATGTGGCGACGATGATTACCCGCTAATTTTCGGCAAGTTTTGTAGCAAACCAGGCGTAAATTAGACGTACCCCCGCAACAAACCTCAGTCGTCGCCGAGCACTTCCCGGTAGAACGCTTCATAGTCTTCGGTGCCCCGTCCGGCAGGGGCGTGGCTGAAGACATCGCGCCCAAGCGAGGGCGCTTCGGCGATGGCCACGCTTTCTCTGATGATGACCTTGCAGACGTCGTCACCGAATAATTCCTGAATCCGGCGGTGAATTTCATGGCTCATCTTGCGCCGGCCGTCAAAGCGGGTGAGTACGTAGCGTCGCTCGATGCGCCGCTTTAATACTCCCTCAAGGGCCTTTAGTGTGTGCGCCAATTGTTGGGCGCCACGCAGTGAGAGAAAGTCTGTCGATATGGGCGCAATGATCAGGTCGGCGGTGAACACAGCATTGAGTGATAACACACCCAAAAAAGGGCAACAGTCGATGATGATGTCATCGTCTTCATGCTCGGTGCAATACTGATCCAGGCCACGGTTGAGCTTGCCCAAAATCGCGGGGCCTTTGCCAAAGATGGAGTCAACCTTGATTAACTCATTATGCGCAGGTAGTAAGTGGCCCACGCCGGCCCAAGCAACACGCAGCGCGCTGAGCGGCCGATCATCCTGGTAAAAGCCGAACATGCTGTCGCGTGATCGCTCGGGAATGGCGGCCAGAATAGAGCTCAGGTTGGCTTGGGGATCAAGATCGATCAAGGTGATGGTGCGTCCGCCGCGTGAAGCCGCCGCAGCAAGATTCAGCGCCGTGGTGGTTTTACCTACGCCGCCCTTCTGGTTGAACACCGCAATGCGCACCTGATTTCTCCGCGAATGAACCTTGATGCTGACAAAACGAGCTGCCGCTGCGTTGTTTGCCGTGCTCGTAATCAACTCGTAAGCCTTGATTCTGCCGTGTTTTCGGCGCGTTTGCGGCTATACAGCCCCTTATTTTTGACTTAACATCATGCCTCGTGCAAGCACGGCGGCTGGGTTGTTCTGGCCGCCGTCTGTTTTTCTAGCTCTCTGCGGAGTGGTCTATGCCACATCTGATGAATACCTACTCGCGGCTACCTGTCGCGTTCACTCATGGCGAAGGCTGCCGTCTTTATGACGACCAAGGCCGCGCCTATCTTGATGCGCTGGCGGGCATTGCGGTAAATACGCTTGGGCATGCGCATCCTCGTCTTGTCGGCGATTTGTCGGAGCAGGTGGGGCGCTTGATCCACACGTCCAACCTGTACGAGGTACGCGAGGCAGAGGCCTTGTCGGATCGCCTGGCTGCGCTCTCTGGCATGGATGAAGTGTTTCTGTGCAATTCCGGCTGCGAAGCCAATGAGGCGACAATCAAGCTGGCGCGCCTTTATGGGCATAAGCGTGGCATTGAACAACCTGTCGTGGTGGTTATGGAGTCGTCGTTTCATGGGCGCACGCTGGCAACGCTGTCGGCTACAGGCAATCGCAAAGTGCAGGCTGGCTTTGAGCCCCTGGTAACCGGTTTCTTGCGCGTGCCATTTGGCGATTTGGCGGCACTGAAGCTGATTGAAGGTAATGCGAATATCGTGGCCGTGCTGCTGGAGCCGATTCAGGGCGAGGGCGGCATCAATGTTGCCAGCGCGGAGTATTTGCAAGGTGTGCGTGCGCTGTGCGATGCGCACAACTGGCTGCTCATGTTTGATGAAGTACAGACCGGTATTGGGCGCACGGGTAAATGGTTTGCGCATCAACACGCCGGGATTCGTGCGGACGTGATGAGTCTGGCCAAAGGGCTGGGTTCCGGTGTGCCGATTGGCGCGTGCCTGGCTGCTGGCCCGGCGGCGGGTGTTTTTGCACCAGGTAATCATGGTTCGACATTTGGCGGCAATCCGCTGGCGTGTCGCGCGGCGTTGACGACCTTGTCGGTGATTGAGGCCGATAACTTGTTGGCCCGCGCCGAGTCGGTCGGTGCGCGTATTCGTGATGGCATCGCCGCGACGTGCGCCGACACCGCAGGTGTGGTGGCGATTCGTGGGATGGGGCTGATGATCGGAATTGAGCTGGATCGTCCCTGTGCTGAGCTGGTCAAGCGGGCTTTGGCTATTGGCTTGCTGATCAATGTCACCGCTGATTCAGTGGTGCGCTTGTTGCCCCCGCTGGTAATGAGCGATGCTGAGGCGGATGAGCTGGTCGCCAAGCTGTCCGGGTTGATCACTGCGTTTTGTGGAGCTAACGCATGAGCGCGCTTCGCCATTTTTTGCAGTTCACCGATTTTTCGGCGGCAGAGATTGACTATGTCTTTGCCCGCACTGCGGTCATCAAAAAACGCTTCAAAGCCTATGAGCGTTATTGGCCCTTGCAGGATCGTACGCTGGTCATGATTTTCGAGAAGGCGAGTACCCGTACGCGTCTGTCGTTCGAGGCGGGCATGCACCAGATGGGTGGCTCGGCGATTTATCTCAATACGCGCGACTCCCAGCTTGGCCGGGGTGAGCCGGTGGAAGATGCCGCGCAGGTGATCTCGCGCATGAGCGACGTGATCATGATTCGCACCTATGAGCAGGCCATCATCGAGCGCTTCGCAAAAAGTTCGCGGGTGCCGGTGATTAACGGGCTGACCAATGAGTTTCACCCGTGCCAGGTTCTCGCCGATATTTTTACTTATATCGAGCATCGCGGCCCGATCAAGGGCAAAACGGTAGCGTGGATTGGCGACGCCAACAATATGTGCAATACCTGGCTGCAAGCGGCCGAGTTACTCGATTTCACTGTCCATGTGTCGACGCCGGCCGGTTACCCGGTTGATCCGGCCTTGGCCGGTGTTAAGCCGAATGGCAACTATCGGGTATTTGCTGACCCGCACGAGGCGTGTGCGGGGGTTGATTTGGTGACGACCGACGTGTGGACGTCAATGGGCTACGAGGCCGAGACGCTGGCCCGCAATGCCGCCTTTGCCGATTGGCAGGTCAGTACAAAAATGATGGGCATGGCCAAGCCAGATTCGCTCTTCATGCATTGCCTGCCTGCCCATCGCGGCGAGGAAGTGGCGGCGGAGGTGATTGATGGCCAACACAGCGTAGTGTGGGATGAGGCGGAAAACCGTCTGCATGTGCAGAAGGCGCTGATCGAGTTTCTCTTGTTAGGAAAAGTGGTGGATTGATATGGCAACGAGCAAAGCAAAAAGTGGTGAGAAAAAAATCAAGCGTGTGGTACTCGCTTATTCCGGTGGCTTGGATACCTCCGTCATTCTCAAGTGGCTGCAGGATACCTATCAGTGTGAGGTGGTGACCTTCACCGCCGACTTGGGCCAGGGCGAAGAGTTGGAGCCAGCACGCGCCAAGGCAATCAAGATGGGCATCAAGCCAGAGCACATCTTTATCGATGACCTGCGTGAAGAGTTTGTGCGCGACTTTGTTTTCCCGATGTTTCGCGCCAACACCATTTATGAAGGCGAATACTTGCTGGGTACGTCGATTGCCCGTCCGCTGATTGCCAAGCGCTTGATCGAGAGTGTCAAGAAGACCGGCGCTGATGCCATTTCGCACGGCGCGACCGGCAAGGGCAATGACCAAGTGCGTTTTGAGCTGGGCGCTTATGCGCTGATGCCCAACGTCAAGGTGATTGCACCGTGGCGTGAATGGGACTTGCTCTCGCGTGAAAAGCTGATGAACTATGCCGCCGAGCATGGTATCCCGATCGACATGAAGCACAAGAAGGGCGGTTCACCCTATTCGATGGACGCCAATCTGCTGCACATCTCGTTTGAAGGTCGTCACCTGGAAGACCCGGCGGCAGAGGCCGAAGACAGCATGTGGCGCTGGAGTGTCTCGCCCGAGAAGGCACCGAACAAGGCCGAGTACCTGGATCTGGAGTTCAAGCAGGGCGATCTGGTCTCCATCAACGGTAAGTCCATGAAGGCGCACGAACTGCTCGCGGAGTTGAACAAGCTCGGCGGCAAGCATGGCATTGGCCGCTTAGATTTGGTTGAGAACCG
>CAZFSH010000252.1:0-4476 GCA_964521935.1 uncultured Propionivibrio sp. | reverse complement strand
AAGGAAATGGAGCAGGGCAAGCTCAAGCGTGAGGCCTTCATGGCCAGCATCACCGAGCAGACCGCGCGCATGGTCGAGCGCATCAAGACCGGCGAATTTGCCGACCCCGATTTCGGCACGCTGAAAACCCCCTGCCCAAAATGCGGCGGGCAGATTCACGAAGGCTACAAGCACTTCACCTGTGCCAAGTGTGAGTACAAATTGTGGAAAGTGGTTGCTGGCCGCGAGTGGGCGGCGGCGGAGATTGAAGAGCTGATCGAAAAGCGTCAGGTCGGGCCGCTGCAGGGCTTCCGCAGCAAGATGGGCCGCGCCTTTGCGGCCGTGATCAAGCTCGACGAACACCATGCCCCAAGCTTTGACTTTGGCAATGACGAGGGCGGCGAAGGCAGCGAGCCGGTTGATTTCACCGGCCAGGAAGTGCTGGGCGCCTGCCCGAAATGCCAGAGTAATGTCTATGAGCAGCCGATGTCCTACCTCTGCGAAAAGAGTGTTGGTCCGACCAAGACCTGCGATTTCCGCTCGGGCAAAGTGATCCTGCAGCAGGAGATCAGCAAGGTCGAGATGCAGAAGCTGCTGACCGAAGGCAAAACCAGCCTGCTGCGCGGCTTCGTCTCCAACCGCACCAAGCGCAAGTTCTCTGCCTTCCTCGTACGCGGCAAGGACGGCAAGGTCGGCTTCGAGTTTGAAGAGCGCAAGGCGGCGCCGAAGAAAGCGCCCGCGGCCAGCTCGGCAGAGGAGGCGGGTGATGAGGGTAGTAAAAAGCCGGCCGCTAAAGTGGTAGCCAAAGCCAGTGCGGCGAGCAAAAAACCGGCAGTCGGAAAAACAGCCAGCCCCAAAAAAGCCAGTCCCAAGAAAGTCGCTACCGCTAAATAAGTGCGGCAGGCGGACAAAAAAATCCCGGCACGAGGCCGGGATTGAAGCCGGTATCCTTTACGGAGCCGGTGGAGGAGACAGTAAAACTCGGTGCAGACGGTCCTGAGTTCAGTGAGCTCAGGACTTGTCAGGATTCCACGAAAACAGCGAACGCAAGCCGCGATTCACGATGCGCAAGCCCGTGACGATCATTTGACCTGCCATGCGCGGGTAATCCACCGACTGACTGGCCAACAGCGCGTTTTTCGACGGCGTGGAGTCATCGCCCAGTTGGCGATTGAGGTGGTTGAGCATGGCTTGATTAAACGGGTACATGGTTGGCGCTGGTGCGTTATGTTGCGTTGCAAAAACTATGGAGCGAACTTTAATTCGAATCCTCGGTGCGCACAATCACACGTTATGGAACATGATTGATGAATTTAATTCCATAATCAGGGCATGGATCGAGCAGGCGAAATGAGCGCTTTTGTGCGCGCGGTGGAAACAGGAGGCTTTAGTGGCGCCGCCCGACAACTGGGTTTGACGCCGTCTGCCATGTCCAAACTGGTGACACGGCTGGAAGATCGCTTGGGCGTGCGGCTGCTGCATCGCACCACCCGTCGCCTGCAAATGACTGTGGAAGGCGAAACCTTTTTCGCTAAGGCCAAGGCGATCCTGCAAGCGCTGGATGAGGCCGAAGCCGAGGTCAGCGAAAGCAGCATGCGGCCGCGTGGTCTGCTGCGCCTGCGCTGTGGCTCGGCCTTTGGCGTGCACCAGCTGACGCCAGCCATACCGAATTTTCAGCGGCTGTACCCCGAGGTCGAGCTCGATCTCACCATCACCGATGAATTGGTGGTGGCCAAGGATGACAGCGTTGATCTGGTCATCCGTGTCGGTCCATTAGAGGAATCCTCGCTTGTGGCACGGCGTCTCTGCACGCTGGAGCGTACCATTTGCGCTGCCCCGCGCTATCTGGCCGAGCATGGCACGCCGACAACCCCAGACGAGTTGTTACAGCACAACTGCCTATGGATCAGCAACCTGCCGCAGCTGCGGCGCTGGCCCTTTACTACCAGCGAAGGCATTCGGGTTCTGCCGGTGGGCGGCAATCTGGTCGCCAACAACGCCGAAACCGTGCTGCAACTGGCCATAGCCGGCGTCGGCATTGTGCGCCTGCCCGATGTGATGGTCGGCGAGCCGATACGCAATGGCCAGTTGCTGCCCATCCTGAGCGAGTGGAATCACGTCGAGCCGGTGCCGGTCTATGCCACCTACGCGAGCGGCCGCAACCTTTCACCGAAAGTCCGCGCCATGGTTGATTTTCTGGTGACGAGCTTTGAGCACCGGCCCTGGCGTCAGGTTGACGGGGACAGCGCCCGAGGGGAGCATTTCTGAACGATTGCGTGGCACGTCATTTGCGTTGCCTAACGCATGTTACGCATCCTGATTATTGACGAATCGCGGGCACGCGCGGCGGAGTTGTGTGGTGGCTTGGCCATGGCTGGGCATCAGGTGGCGGCGGTGTTGCCCTCATCGCTAGACCTCTCGGCCCAGATTGCCGCGATCAAGCCCGATGTCATTCTGATTGAAACCGAGTCGCCCTCGCGTGACACGCTCGAACATCTTGCCGTGATGGATCGAGAAATGCCCCGCCCGGTGATTATTCTGACCTCGGAAGGTGACCAGGAAATCATGCGTGAAGCCTTCAAGGCCGGGGTTTCCGCCTATGTGGTGGATAACCTTGATCTCGCCCGCCTGAAGCCCATTGTCGATGTGGCGATTGCCCGTTTTGAGTCGCATCAGGCGATGCGCCACGAGCTGGCGGCCGCGACCAGGAAACTCTCCGAACGCAAGGTGATCGATCAGGCCAAGGGTCTGCTCATGAAAACACGCCACCTCGATGAAGACGCCGCCTACCGCACCTTGCGTTCGCTGGCGATGGAGCGCGCCCAACCGCTGGCCAACGTGGCGGCCGATCTGGTGGCAATGGCCAAGGTATTGCTCTGACTTGGTGCGTCGTCAGACGGGGGCGGCACTGATGCGGTGCAGCAATGTGACCGCCAAAGCGCCGTCCCACAGCGGCTGATTTTTCCGTCCTGCCGGTAAACGCTGGCGTGTCAGGGTTTTCGTGGGAGGTGGCACGCCGGTTGCAATAGAAAAAGCAGATACCGGATCAACGGCGGTCCGGTAGAAATCAGACAACGGTGTCTGTTTCGCGTCGCAGCTAAACCCTGCGCGTTTGAAACAGGCGCCGTTTTTGTTTTTGCTTTTCTGACTTGGAGATTGCGAGATGAGCCATGACCACAACCCCAACAATCGGCGTGACTTTTTGCGCCACGGTGCGCAGCTGGCTGCGGGAGCGGCACTCATGAGTGCCCCGCTGATTCGTTCTGCCGCCTGGGCGGCGGGCTCGGATGCGCCGGAGAAGAAGGAAGTGCGCGTCGGCTTCATTCCGCTCACTGACTGTTCGTCGGTGGTCATGGCCGCCGTGCAGAAATTCGACGAGAAATACGGCATCAAGATCATCCCCACCAAGGAGGCGAGCTGGGCCAGCGTACGCGACAAGCTGGTCAACGGTGAGCTGGATGCCGCGCACTTGCTTTAAGGTCTGATTTACGGCGTGCAGTTGGGCATAGGCGGGCCGAAGAAAGACATGAACATTCTGATGACGCTGAACCAGAATGGTCAGGCCATTACGCTCTCCAATCAACTCAAGGATAAGGGCGCTACCGATGGTGTGGCGCTGGCAAAACTGATCGCCAGGAAAGAGCGCGAATACACCTTTGCCGGCACCTTCCCCACCGGCACGCACGCCATGTGGGAGTACTACTGGCTGGCGGCGCACGGCATCAATCCGCTGAAAGACGTCAAAACCATCACCGTGCCGCCACCGCAAATGGTGGCCAACATGCGTGTCGGCAACATGGACGCGTTCTGCGTCGGCGAGCCGTGGAACAACCGTGCCATTGTCGACAACATCGGCTTTACCGCCGCGACGACACAGGACATCTGGGTCGATCACCCGGAAAAAGTCCTGGGCACCACCGCCGAGTGGACCGCGAAAAACCCGAACACGGCACGTGCATTGACCGCCGCCATCATCGATGCCGGCCGCTGGATCGACGCCTCGCTCGCCAACAAGCAGAAGACGGCCGACACCGTCGCGCAAAAGGCCTACGTCAATACCGATTCCGATGTGATCGTTGCGCGCATGCTCGGCCGTTATGAGAATGGCCTGGGCAAGTCGTGGGATGACAAGAACGCGATGAAATTTTTCGCCGACGGCAATGCCACTTTTCCCTACCTGTCGGATGGCATGTGGTTCATGACCCAGCACCGCCGCTGGGGTTTGCTCAAGGACGATCCGGATTACCTCGCCGTGGCCAAGACAGTCAATCGCCTCGACATTTACAAGCAGGCGGCGACAGCGGCGGGAGCGCCAGTACCGAAGAGCGATCTGCGCAGCAGCAAGTTGATCGACGGCTCGGTGTGGGACGGCAAGGACCCGAAGAAATATGCCGCCAGTTTCAAGATCCACGCCTGACATCAACGCAAACAAGGAGATCTTCATGAGTGCGACGCTTGTTCTTGATGCGACCCCGGAGCCAGCTTCCACCGTCACCG
>CAZFSH010000251.1:1754-4491 GCA_964521935.1 uncultured Propionivibrio sp. | reverse complement strand
CGCCGTTTGGCGGCGGTGTTGCAAGATGGCCTGGAACTGACGGTGCATCCCTATGCGGCGCTCGCCGCACGCTCTGCGATGAGTGAATCGCAGGTGTTGCATACCCTGCGAGCCTGGCAGACCGAGGGCCTGATCAAGCGCTTTGGCGTCGTGGTGCGCCATCACGAACTGGGCTACCGCGCCAATGCCATGGTGGTGTTTGATGTGCCCGATGAAAAAGCCAGCGCGCTGGGGAAGCTGCTGGCAACCGAAGCCGGCGTCACCTTGTGTTACCGGCGCGAGCGCTGCTTGCCCGACTGGCCATTCAATGTTTATTGCATGGTGCATGGACGCACGCGCGAGGAGGTATGGCCGGTGGTGCGTCGTCTCGCCGCCCATGCCGGCCTTGAGCCCTCGGTACTGTTTTCGACCCGGCGTTTCAAACAATGCGGAGCGCGTTACTTCTGATGGCACACAGCAGCCGTAGCCTTGACAAGCACCTTGGTAAACAGATTGATGAACTGGATCGCCGCATCATCAATTTGCTGCAGGGTGGCTTTCCCCTGTCGTCGCAGCCGTATCAGGATGTCGCCACTGATCTCGGTATCAGCGAGGCTGAATTGTTGCAGCGCTTGCAGCAACTGCTTGATGCGCGCGTGCTGACACGCTTTGGGCCTATGTTTCAGGTCGAGCGTATGGGCGGTGCCTTTGTCCTCGCGGCACTTGCCGTGCCCGAAGAACGGTTTGATGCGGTGGCCGAGCAGGTCAATGCCTTTGCCGAGGTCGCGCACAATTATCGGCGCGAGCATCAGCTGAATATGTGGTTTGTGCTCGCCACGGAAACACGCGCAGGCATTGCCCGCGCCATTGCCGCGATTGAGGCGGCTACCGGCCTGACGGTGTTTGCCTTTCCCAAGGAGCGGGAGTATTTCGTGGAGATGAAACTGCGTGCCTGATAGTTCCCCAGCAAGCGACAGCGTGAATGACATCGATCGACGCCTGATTGTGGCCACACAGGCGGGTTTGCCACTGGTTTCTCGCCCGTATGCCTTACTGGCTGAAAAGTTGGGAACTACCGAGGCGTTGGTGCAGTCGCGCCTGGCAGCCATGCTTGCTGACGGGCGCATCCGACGCATGGGCGCGGTGCCGAATCATTACGCCATTGGGTACACCGCCAATGGCATGAGCGTGTGGGATGTCGATGATGCGCTGGTCGATAGCTTGGGCGAGCGCGTTGGGCAACTGGCGTTTGTCACGCACTGCTACCGCCGTCCGCGTGCCTTGCCCGACTGGCCGTACAACCTGTTTGCCATGGTGCATGGCGCCAGCCGCGAAGCGGTCGCGGCGGATGTGCTGACGATACAGGCTTTGCTTGGCGCCGCCTGCCGTGGCCACGACATTCTTTACAGCAGCCGCATCCTCAAAAAAAGCGGGCTGCGACTTTCTACTTGATCGCTACTTGATCGTTGTTACTTGATCTTAGCCCGGCTTTCCATCTGGTCGCGCTCGTGTCAGCAGCGGAAAGTAGCGATAGACATACAGGGCAAAGGCGATAGCCCAGAGGCTTGCGGCAAGCTGAAGACCAAACATCACGGCGGTCGGTATCAGCACTAAGGTCAACACGCGTGATACGGCGGCCAGCTGCACCAGGGTATAGGCCGCAATCTCGATTCTTCCCGCTACCAACATACGCCCGGTATGGCCCAGCGCCGTGCGCGTGATCATGCCGATGATCAGTCCGCCTGTGGCGCCAATTCCGAAGGCATGAATGGCAGTCGAATGAGGCAGCCAGCCAAGTTGCACCGCAGTGAGCAGCGTGAGCCCGACGGGAATCCACAAGTGCCCGAGATGCAGTATCCACAGCAGTGGCGTACGGCGCGTTGCCCACGGGTTCCAGCCGATGCTGCGGATGAACTGTGCCAAGGCTGCAGCAAGCGATATTGGCGCTGCGACAACCCCAAGGTCGAGCACCCATGCGAGCAAGGCGATGCCAGTCAGTGCGATGGCGGCAAGATTAAGACGCGGGTGTTGCCATTGCCGGACACCGCGCAGGGCGCTGGCGGTGAACATCGGGATTACCCGGCCACCGATAATGGTTTCGAGCAGCACGATCAGCCCGAGGGCGCACCACAAAAAACGTAAGGGTGGCACGTCAATCAGCCCAAAGCGCGCGAGATGAAAGGCGAGGTTGCACAGCGCCAGGACGGTGAGCAGTCCGATGACAAAGTAATTGCGCTTGCTGCGGGCTTTGATCAGCACCTGCGCCAGCGCCGTAGCGGCAGCGGGCAGGAAGGCAATGTCGATCAGTGCTGAAACCAGTTGCCCAATCAGTTCTTCATTGTGCCCGGAACCCACTGCCATGGCCACGCGCCCACTCAGCCAGAGTAACGCCAGAGCTGCCAGCGTCTTGCCGCTGGGCGTGGGGATGCCCGTCCAGTTGCGGCCCGCGGTGTACAGAAAGCCGATGATGACGGCAACGGCAAAGCCGAAAATCATCTCGTGTGCATGCCAGTAGGGGCCGGGCATGGGCATGGCGATGTGGCCGGAGAGCACCAGCAGCCAGATCGGCAACGCCAGCGCCGTGAAGCTGGCGGCAAGCAGGTAAAACGGGCGAAAGCCCAGTGCGAACAAGGCATCAAAGGAAAAGTGGGTTGAAAACTGAGTCGAAAAGTCAGCTTCTGTAGGACGGCGCACAGTCTGCTTAGTCGTGGGCTCGTCAATCTTGATTAAGGCCATGTGGCTTAGGGGCGGTGTAAGT
>CAZFSH010000251.1:0-1654 GCA_964521935.1 uncultured Propionivibrio sp. | reverse complement strand
GTATGGCCGGGCAATTCAGCAGTCTGGGGGACGCTATTCATGTCAATGCGAGGTGCCATCGGAGCGATTGATCTTGTTGTAAAGGTTGTATTTGCCAACGGGCTTATCCATGGGAATCCGTTTGAGTTGCTTGAAGCTGGCGGCGTCATAGACGATGAGTGCGCCGCCATCGGCCTGGCGTTCCCAGAGGCTGGCGAGCACGTATTTTCCGTAGCGGTCAAATTCCACGTGGGCCAGCGTCTTGCCGGCTTCCACTGCGACTTCGCCGGCTTTTTCCAGGGTGCGCTGATCGAAAATTTCCATGATGTTTTTCTTGCCACTCATCATCGCGTCGGCCCAGATATAGGGTGACTTTTCATGGCCACGCAGGAAGAAGCCGGGGCCGTTGGTGGTGAGCTGCTTGACGGTTTGCCAGGTCTTCATGTCGATGATGCTGAGCGTGCCGCTTTTGAGATTGGGGCTGGCCATAACACGGCGGGTTTTTCCTTGATCGGGATAGTCAAAGCTAATCCCCGAGCCCAGATGTGGCATGCCGGCCAGATCGAGATCGGTGATTTTGCGCCGCGCATCGAGGTTGACCACTTGCGCTTGCCCGGCGCGGCTGGCACCCATGACATAGGCGTAGCTGGGGTCGAAATAGAAATCATCGAGCACACTGTCGAGCCGGGTTCGCCGCGGGTTGTACAACGCCGGCGTGGCGATGCCTTCGCCCATTTTGTAGTCGTGCACGAAGCCATCAAAGAAGGGCGGGGCCTTCGGGTCGTAGGAAATTTCCCAGATTTCCGGCATGTCTTTCATGGCGGCGATAAAACTTTTGCGTGGCGCCGCGTCGTATACCGCCGACACCCGCGAACTCTCTTTGCCATCCAGTGAGGTAGCGGGGATGATTTTGACCAGATGCAAGTCGCCATCAAGCAGCACAAGATTGCCCGGCAGATAGTTGGCCGCGATGACGTGCTGACCATCGCCCGAGACCGCGACGTTGCGCGTGTTGATGCCGACGCGGATTTCGCTGACCGTTTTCAGGTTCCAGATATCGAACTTGCTGATCCAGCCATCGCGCGAGGCGAAGAAAACATAACGCCCATCGTTGGTGAATTTCGGGCCGCCATGCAGGGCGTAGCGACTGGCGAAACGGTGGATAGGCTCAAGCTTGTCGCCATCGAGAATGCTGACGTGATGATCGCCAGCTTCGACGACGATAAACAGATTCATCATGTCGCGCCCGTTGAATAGCGTCAAGGGCTTGGCGGGCAGGTCGCGAAAGTGTTCGATGCGTGAGCTGCGTATCGCCTGTTCGTCAAAAGTCAGCCGCGCGACCGAAGGAAGTCCAGGGTCGGATGGGGCGGTGCTGTAAAGGTAGTCGGCCAGTTGGTTGATCTCGTCTGCCGAGAGCTTGTCGGCAAAGCCTGCCATTTGCGTCGCGGCACGGCCATCGCGAATGGTTTTGATCGCGTCGGATTTCTTCAGACGTTCGAGGCTTTCGGGCAGCAGCGCCGGACCCATGATGCCAATACGTTCAGCGCCGTGGCAGCTTGCGCAGTGTTCCTGATAGAGCTTTTCGTTGGCGTGTGCGCTCAGCGCCGCGACGACAAGAAACATAAACATGGTGGCTTTCATGCGGCGATTTCCTCGTCGGTCAAGTAGCAGCCGG
>CAZFSH010000250.1:0-4530 GCA_964521935.1 uncultured Propionivibrio sp. | reverse complement strand
GTATTGGCTGAGGAAAAACATGGCATTCACGTTGAGGTTCATCACCTTGTGCCACGCCTCGGCAGGGTAGTCCTCGGCGGGGGCGCCCCAGGTTGCGCCGGCGTTATTGACCAGAATGTCGATGGTGCCGAACTGGGCCACTACGCTATCGACCAAGGCCGGAATGCCTTCTGTCTTGGAAATATCGTTGGCGATGGTGAGCACGGTGATGCCCTTGCTTTCCAATTTGGCTTTGGCTTCAGCCAATTCGTCGGCTTTGCGCGCAGTGATGGCGACTTTGGCGCCCATTTCACCCAACGCCTGCGCCATTTGCAGACCCAGGCCACGCGAACCACCGGTAATCAGGGCGACCTTGCCAGTGAGATCAAACAGATTTTTTACGCTCATGAAAGTTCCTCCGAAGTAATCAGGGATTGATAACCACTTTGCCGATCGTCTGGCGATTGGCAATGCGGGTGATGGCATCAGCGGCTTTATCGAGGCCAACGCGTTCAGTAATGCGCGGCCGGATCGCGCCAGCCGCTAGCCGCGACTGCAGTTGCTGCATATTGGCAAGGTGGCTGGCCGGGTCGCGCCGTACCGCGTCGCCCCAGAACACCCCAAGGATTTGCCGTTCCGAGAGCAGGGCCAGATTCAGCGGAATACGCGGAATTTCGCCGGCGGCAAATCCGACAACCAAAAAGCGCCCACGCCAGCCGGTGGCACGCAGCGCTGATTCGCTATGCTTGCCTCCCACCGGATCGTAGACCACGTCGGCGCCCTTGCCGTTGGTCAGTACATGGACGCGGTCTTTAATGTTTTCACTTTCGTAGTTAATCAGTTCATCGGCGCCAACGTCTTTACAGACGGCCAGTTTCTCTGCTGACGACGCCGCGGCGATTACCCGCGCACCCATGAGTTTGGCGATCTCTATCGCGGCCAGTCCGACACCGCCGCTGGCACCCAGCACCAGCAAGGTTTCGCCCGCTTGCAGTTTGGCGCAGGTGCGCAGCGCATGCAGCGATGTGCCATAGGTGAGCACCAAGGCCGAAGCCGTATCAAAATCCAGCGCCTCGGGGAGCGGCATACATTGCGCGGCCTCGGCCAGACAGCACTCAGCAAAGCCGCCAAAACCGGTCATGGCGACGACGCGATCGCCCACCTTCAGATTTGTGACCTCCGCCCCGACTGCCTTGATCACGCCCGCAATTTCGGCGCCGGGTGAAAAGGGCAAGGGCGGCTTCATCTGATATAGCCCTTGGACAATTAGCGCATCCGGAAAGTTCAGCGCCGCTGAGCGCACGCTGATGAGCACTTGTCGTGGGCCGGGAACCGGCTCGGCAATATCGGTCAGTGTCAGCGTGGAAATTGGGCCGAATTCACGGCAAAGCAGAGCTTTCAACGGTGTCTCCTGATCAGGACAATGGCGTGGGATTGCGCTGCTCGATGATATCGTTCATACGAGTTTCGATACTGCGATTAAGGCCCCGATGCGGGATAACGTAAAAGCGTTTTTGCGCGATGGCATCAAAGGTGGCTGTTGCCATGTCATCGGCGTTCAGGTGACCCGAGGCGATGGCTTTGCCGATGCGCTTGCTGATGGCGGCAGACAGCTCCCCTGGTGCCTTGGCTTGGCCGGCATCGCTTGGGCGATTGCGCTCAGACTGACCAATGCCGGTTGGCACCCATGCCGGGCACAGTACCGAGACATGGATCGGTGAATTGACGGCGCGCAGCTCGTGGAACAGGGTTTCGGAAAACGTCACAACCCCATGCTTGCTGACGTTATAAGCAGCCATGCCGGGGGTGGAGACCAGACCCGCTGCCGAGGCGGTATTGACGATATACGCTTCCTCACCTGCCGCCTGCATACGCGGCAGAAATTCATTAACGCCGTGAATCACGCTCCACAAGTTGACGCCCAATACCCATTCCCAGTCTTGCGTCGTATGCTCCCACGTTACCCGCCCCAAGGCGACGCCCGCGTTATTGCACAGCAGATGCACGCCACCAAAGCGCGCATAGGCGGCCTCGGCCAAGGCGTTGATTTCCGCGGCGTGGCGCACGTCGGTCTTCTGCAGCAACAGGCGTGCGGGTTCCACACCGAGTGTTTGGGCCGCCGCCGCGAGCGTTGCTTCATCAATGTCAGCAAGCACGAGGTTCATGCCAGCCGCAGCAGCTTTTTTGGCCAAGGCAAGGCCGATGCCGCTGGCGGCCCCGGTAATCACAGCGGTTTTCGAGGTGGACATAGCGCTCTCAGGGTAAGGTTTAGGCAAAAGTGATGGCATTGAGCCGATCACGTTGATCCAAATGCGGAATGGTGTTGAAGCTCATGATGCGCAGGGCATGATCATTCACGTAGAACTGGCAAAGTCCGGTATTGCGAATTTGCAGACTCATTTCAATGGCTGCGTGATTGGGCGCGTCCAGCGCTTGCTGGGTGATCAGTCCGGTCGGGCCACCGGAACTGACCATCAGGATGCGCTCGGCCTTGCGTTGTTGTACGGTCTTCAGCACCACACGAACGCGTTGCTGAAACTCGACCCAGGTTTCCGGCAAGGGGCCGGGCAAGTTGTTTTCTGACCAGCGTTGCAGGGCGATTTTCAATCGACGATAGTAGTAGCGGCGCTGGGCGGTGGGCTCAGATGGAATCGGTTGGGTGTCTTCACCGAGTGCTTTGTAGAGGCTGGCGAAATCGTACTCATTGAGGCCGGGATAGGCTTCGATCGATGGGCTATGCTGGTCGAGCGCCATCCCACGCCATATTCCGGCCGCCGTCTGGGCGTGCCGTTGCTGAGTGCCAGTCACAATGGCATCAAAGCGCAGTTCGCGCTGCGCAAAGTATTCGCCCAGCCATACCGATTGCTGCTCACCCAGCGGAGAGAGCTGGTCGTAATTGGCGCTGCCAAAGGACGCTTGGCCGTGTCGAACCAGATAGATTTCTGCCATGCCATTACTTTCGTTGAAGATCGCAGGATACGGTTTTGTGGAATTACCATTATTTATTATTTGAATGGGCAATAATTCACGAAACGTATAGCTGGGAGCTGGCAATGCGCTTGCAACAAGTGGATCTGAATCTGTTTGTCGTCTTCGACGCGATCTATGCCAATCGCAGTTTGACCCGTGCGGCCGATGTGTTGTGTATCACGCAACCGGCGGTGAGTAATGCCCTGGCGCGGATGCGTCGCTTGTTTAACGATCAGCTATTCGTGAGCACGCACAAGGGCATGGTGCCTACGCCCGTAGCCGAGAGCATTGTCGGGCAGGTGGCCGAGGCCTTGCGGTTGTTGCACGTGAGCGTGCAAGAGGGGCACTCCTTTGTGCCGGCCAGTGCCAACAAGACATTTCGGGTGAGCATGAGTGACTTGGCCGAAACGCTGATGTTGCCAGCCTTGGGGCAGGTGCTGCAGGTCGAGGCGCCGGGGATTACCGTAGAAAGTTATTTCACCCCGCGTGCGGATCTGGCGCGCGAACTCTCATCGGGCTTGCTGGATCTGGCGGTGGACGCACCGCTCTTGAATGATCCGCAGCTGAATCACCGCGCGGTCATGAGTTCGCGCCACGTGGGCATGGTACGAAAAGGCCATCCATTGGCCGGGAAAGCAATCAGTTTGGACGATTATCTGGCCGCCGGCCATGTTCATGTTTCCAGCCGTCGGCAAGGGCTGGGTTACGTGGATACGGCTTTGGGCAAAATGGGGCATCAGCGCCGCATCCAAACCCGTGTGCAGCACTATCTGGTTGCGCCTCAGATTGTTATGCAGAGCGATTTGATTTTGTCGGCACCAGTGGATTTATGCGAGCAGTACGACGCGCACATTTTTGAACTGCCGTTCCCCTTGTTGCCGATGGAATTGCGTATGTACTGGCCGCGCACCGCCGACCACGATCAGGCCGGACAGTGGCTGCGCGATACCTTGGCGGGCTTGTGTGCGGGTACGGCAGTGACTTAAAAGTCTGCGTCGGTAACTTCCCGAAAAAGCGGGTTGCGAGCAGCAACAGGGGCTAGCCACGCATCAATTTTCGGTAGCTCGTACTCATAGAAGTAGCGTAGTGCGTTCCATCGGCCACGGTTACCGGTGTTACCGTTTTGTCGTTCTGAACACACAACATCGAGCCAAAGCCAGGCGATCACGGTGTGACCAACCGCTTGCAGATAAGGTGTGGCGTTGGCCAGCGCTTCGTCGGCTCGTCCGCTCGACCACGCACTCATGGTTGTCTTACCAATCACGTCGAGCGCACGAAGTAGTTGCTTGGCATAAGAGGCTAGTTCCGCATCGCGGCTGGCTTGTTCGGCCGTGGCCGTGAGCTTGGCCGCGAGCAGCTTTAGCGAGGCACCGTTGTGTTGCAGCACTTTGCGCCCAAGCAAATCCAGCGCTTGGATGCCGTGGGTGCCTTCGTGAATCATGTTCAGCCGATTGTCGCGCCAATATTGCTCGACCGGAAAATCCCGCGTGTAGCCGTAGCCACCGTGAATCTGGATCGCCAAGCTATTGGCTTCCAGACACCATTCGCTGGGCCAACTTTTGGCGATTGGCGTGAGGATAT
>CAZFSH010000249.1:0-4535 GCA_964521935.1 uncultured Propionivibrio sp. | reverse complement strand
CGGTAGTTCGTCGACACTGGAAATTGCACCGGCTACCGCCAGCAGCGGCATTGTCTCGAATTCCGAGATCAAGACGGCCTTGGCCGAGGCGATAGCCGTCCAGCTCAAAGGTGCAAAAAACACGTGGGGAGCCACAGACTGGTCCAGCATGGTGGCCGTGTCCGGCACGCGCAGTACTGGCTTTGCCGTCGCGCTGACCGACGCTTTGGCGACGTTCTATCTGGGGGGCAGCAGCACTCTGTCGCTCTCGGTTGTCGAGGGCACTGTAGCGTCACCGGGCGCACCGCGGGGCTCCTATGGTGCAGTCACCGTTGCTAACGAGATTTCCGGCATCGAAGTCGCTACACGCAGCAGCGAGACAGTCAGTGGTGGAACGATAACTTTTGGTGCTGCCGATACCGTGAGTTTTGCTTACGCCGAGAAAACCACGCAGAGCGTTACGATTGCTGGCGTTGGCGCGAGCGGCACGGATACCGATGCAGAAATTTACACGGCCTTCAAAAATGCCGTTTCGACGCTGCTGACCGGAAATGTCAATTCAGCGAGTTCGGTGACCGTGACCGGGGACCGCTCGGGTTACACCATCGCCTTGACCGGCACCCTGGCCAGCAGCTATACCGGCCAACTCACCGTGACAACCGCCCAAGGTAAGACCTTTGTGCGTTCGGTGGCGCTCAGCCCGGTGACGCTGTCGACCGGCATGTATAAGTCACAAACGCTTGAGTTCGCGGTAGATGGCCTGACGCCTGTATCCGTCACGCTGGCCCGTAGCGATGCCCTTGTCGGTTTGACCGGAGATACCGCTGCCCAGCAAGCTATAGCGGACGCGGTGCTCAAGCGGATTACTGGAGCAGCACCGATTTCTCAGGTGATGTCCGGCATCAAGCTGTCGTCTACGGGCGAAACCATGTTCCTGAGCTATCGGGATGCCAAGCAAAGCGTGACTTTTGGGGCGAGCACAGGAAGCGATGTCAGTTCTATCCAGAACGCCGTCTCCTCCTTGCTGACCGGGAGTACGGCATCGGCGGGTTTGGTGAGTGTGGCGGGGACGCGCAGCGGCGGCTTGACCATCACCTTAAGCGGCGCCTTGGCCAGCGAACATGCCGGCGAAATCCGCATCAAAACTGCCGATGGCATAGTGGTCCGGCAAGCCTTGGTCAGTGTTAGCGGCGGTCGTGCGGGCGGTTTTGACGTGACGCTTGCGTCCGCCGTGTCGTCAGCGCTTGGTAACCACGTGCTGTCAGCGACAGTCAAAGACATGACTACCAGCTTGTCGAGCACGGTCACCAAAGCGGCTAACAGCGCGTCGGTCACGGGTATTGCCGTTTCGACGACCGCCGCCGTATCACAGCAGCTGAGTTTTAGTTATGCCGGCAAACAGACCCGTTTCATCGGCATTGCGCCCAGCGCTTCAGGGTATGGTGTTGATACGGACGCTGAAATCAGCGCGGCTATTCAGACGGCGGTGTCTACGCTGCTGACGGGTAGTGCGGGTTCCGCCAACTTGGTGACGGTGACTGGCTCACGCGCTGCCGGTTTTGGGTTTACCCTGACCGGGGCACTGGCCAGCGGCTATACCGGTGCCCTGACGGTGCAGTCTTACACCAACACCATCGGTGCTACGCAAGGCACTTTTGCTCGGGCAACCGCGCCTACCACGGTCAGTTCCCAGGTCGAGCAGGCCATGCAGCCCTCCGTTGCCGGAACCGATGCAACGGGTAGCGGCGATGCCACCGCCGAAGGTGCGCCAGCGGACGTGGATAACGAGGGAAATCTTAACGTTGTCGATACCGACCCGTACTACAACTCGACAGCAGGTTCGGATGCCAGCACGTCGTCCAGTGCCGCATCGGCACCGTCAACCCCGGCGGCACCTTCTGGGCCCACGGATCAGCCACTGCTGGGCACGAATCAAGTGAGCTACATCCTGCCGGACTTTGGTCATTGGCAAGACACCATGCTGACCGTCATCCAGCAAGCCGGTGGTATCAACTGCGACCCGGATGATCTGACCTATTTCCCGCTGATTTTCCTCTTGCGCGACCCGAGTGTGCTGACCGATTCGCTTGATAGCGTGTTTGCCGGCATGCAAACCGGCCTGGAGAGCGTGGTCACCGGCTTGGGCAGTCTGCCTCTGATCGGCGATCAGTTGATCGAGCTGACGCAAGCCGGTAGCGCACTGGATTTCGTCGTTGACATGCGCAAGAACGTGCTCGGGTCGATACGCACGGCGCTGGAAGAAGCCATCGAACTCTACGGTGGCCTGGACAACGCCTTGCGCATGGTGATGTTCGACGTGCTGAGTACCGACACCAATGGCGACTGGGTCATTGATGACAAGGATGAAACTGCCCCCGGAGACCAAGAGGAGTACAACAAATACCTCAACTTTGTCCGTGATTACAACGGTGACGGCATATCGTCGCCAGACGACATCGTCGTCGAATACATGATCGGGAAAGATCAGGACTTGAGCAACCTGGCGCTGCCGCCGGGAATGTCTATCAACGCCTTTGATGCGGGTCAGCGGGCCTTCTGGGTGACGTCCGGATTGAATACGGCTATCGGCACCATGCCGGAAATTGCCGAAAATCATGCCGGCACCAGCCATACAACCATGCTGACGGTAGTCCCCGTTAATTATGGCGGCTACAGCTTGGGCTTTACTTTGGGTGAGGGAGATGGGGCGCAGGTTTTCCATACCGAAGAACTCGCCCCCGATGCCACGGCAGCCGATATTCAAGCGGCTCTGGAAACGGTGCTTGCTGCCGCCGGCACTGCGTATATGCAGTTATACCCAGACGCTGCGCTGGCAAATGTGGTGAGCGTGGCCGATGGTGAAGACGAGGGTACGTTCGATATCACCATTTCCGGTGGCGCCCTGCCGGGTAAGTTCTCGGTCACCGACTCCTGCTATACCTCGGACGCTGGCGCACTGATCCTCGATGCCAGCATGGAGGGGATGATCGATACTGCCCAGCAAACCGCCGGTGGTAGCGCTATTGCCCAGTTAAGTGGTACCACGCTAACGGTACTGCAAAATGCGACCTGGGGTGAGTACACCCTGGGCTTTAATCGTCTCGTAGACGGAAAAACCGTTACCGTTGAAACTATTGGCATTGCCCGTAACGCTTCGGCGGCAGCCATTCAAAGCGCCTTGCAAGATGCGCTGGACGCAGCGAACGAGGAATTCAGCGACTCGTATACGCCGGGTACCACATTCAACGATACCGTTACCGTGACATCAGGAGCGGGCGGCACATTTACGATTGCCTTTAGTGGTGGCACTGGCTCGCCCGTCGTGCCCGGTACGCTGACGCTGACCCATACTGATACCACCGGTTTCAATCGACAGCTATTCCTGGAAAGTGTGTTGAAGCACACCACAGGTATCCAGTTCCGCATGAATCTCGGCTTGACCTATAGCGCTGGTGTGGATATCGGTTTTGATATTGGCGTGGATGGTTTGCCGCTGTATCTGACGACGACCGGCGGTTTGGCCGTGGACATCAACTGGGAAACCTATCTGGGCTTTGGTGTTGATATCTAGGACGGCTTTTTCCTCAACGCGAACATGCCCAATCATGCGGGTATCGGCTCAATTACCTCGCTGGATGAGCACGGTATTGCCGTGGGCACAGAAGACAATGCCGACGACGAGGTGTTTTCCTATCTCTTTGCCGTCGGCAAAATGGATAAAGACCTGGTTTTGTCAGGCGCCTACGATGCTTTCGCCGAGCAGCATGGCGAGATCAACTACTACAAGTATTTGCGGACCGATGAGCTGGTCGTCTCGATTGATTTCTACTTCAAGGGTGAAGATAGAAACAACGATGGCGAAGAAGATGCGCCCTTCTCGATGGAAGGCCAGCTGCTATTCCTCAACGCGCAAGTGCATGATGACTGGAGTGGTTACGTTCAGGACAACACCGGCGCTTACTGGGGCGACATCAGCAAGTCAGCCGAGGCGTTGTGGGTAAAGGCCGAAGGGACACCAGGAAACTATGTCATCCCTGATGATACATACGTGAATTCGTCAGGGCATACCGTCGATGATCCATTGTATGACCTGGACTACAAAGCGATCAACGATGCTAATGGCGGTGACCTTTTCTATATCGATTCCAAAGGCTATCTCCGTTACAGTCGGGATTACGTGGTCGGGAACGTCAATAGTTCGGATCACCAAAGTTATAGCGCGGGCGACCACGTTCAGCAGCGCAAGCCCAATGGCCGCCCCTTGCCCAACGATACCCGCACCCTGGGCCCTCGGCTATTCAAGGACAATACTGGCATCACGGGATCACGTTCGCATTTGTATATCGAATTTGCCATCGACATCCATGATGCCGCGACCACGGGCCAGAAAATCGGGGCAGTAGGTGGCTCGGCCGGCTTGGTGGACAATGACAAGGCTGAAGATGGACGTCTGACCTTCTCTGAATTGCTCGGCATGGGCTTTAAGGATCTGTTCGAGGCCAAAGCCGAGGTGCGGGCACAACTGAATTTGATTGTGGAGTTGGGGATAGGCCTGG
>CAZFSH010000248.1:0-4555 GCA_964521935.1 uncultured Propionivibrio sp. | reverse complement strand
GAGGAAACGCTGGCCAAAGAGTTTGCCGTGGCGCGCATGACCGTCAATCGTGCGCTCAAAGAACTGACGGATGTCGGCGTGCTGCGCCGCACCCAAGGCTCCGGGACCTTCGTCGCGCCCGCACAGGTTGAAGCCTCCTTGCTGGAGATCCGCAACATCGCCGACGAGATTGCCGAGCGCGGGCACACACACAGCGCGCAGCTGCATCTGCTGGCGCCGGGCAAGGCCAATGAGGAATTGGCGCGTAGTTTTGGTCTGCGGCGCAACGCGCGTTTATTTCGGTCAATCATTATGCATGCTGAAAATGGCCTGCCTATTCAGGTGGAAGACCGTTGGGTGAATGCGCAGGTCGCCCCGGATTACCTGGCGCAAGACTTCACCACGCTCACCCCCAATGCCTACCTGTCCTCGGTCGCGCCACTGACTGCCGCCCGCTATACCGTCGAAGCGCGCCTACCCAGCGCGGACATCGCTGCCATGCTGAAAATTTCCCCCACCGCCCCGTGTCTGGTGATGTGCCGAACCACGCTGGCTGGCAGCCAGGTTGCCTCGTTCGCCACACTCTGGCATCCGGGCGAACGCTTCCGGCTCATGGGTGGGCTATTGGGTGGCGTCTAGACAAGACGCTAGACTGGCGCAATGAACCGACACCTGCCCCCCCCACGGCTCGCCTTGCTCTTAGCCATACTTTTCCCCATGCTCGCCGCCTGCGAGCCGTGGCACACCAGCAGCGGCGCCGCCACGGCTGCTGCGACCGCACGCGGTGAGTGGTCAATCGGCCGCCATAGCGTGCGCCTGGATGCGGATCAGGCCGCAACAAACGCTGCCACAGTCAGCATTACGCCGGTGCGCTTGAGCCTGCGCCGTATCGACCTCCCGACCCCGCTCTTTGACACCCTGCCTAATGAGTCACCCTTATTGGCCGCGCTGGTTGATGTAGAACAATCTCCGGGCAAACTCAAAACCAAAATCCGTGAGTGGTGCCGCGAGGCAAACTTCACTGCGGTGAATGTACGCCCGCACACCCTCACACTCAGCGGTGAGCTGACCTGCCCCAGCGGTACGCAAGCCTTTGTCCTGGAATTCAGCGAAATAGCCGAACCCGCAAGCAAGGAACCGAGCGTGAGCCTGACCGTTACCCTCGGCGAAGGGCCGGCCAACCAGATCACGCTGCGCGCCGCCAGCAGCTCCGAGGAAGGCATTGACGATGTGCGGGATTCCGCCAAGGCCCAGCCGCTCAAAGGTGAAAAGCGCAGCTTTCCCGACGGCGACCTGCCCGTGCTGCGCACGACAACTGGCCGGCACATTGCCATCGAGACGCCGGCCCCGCTGGTGGTCAATGCCGCCGACGCCCGGCTGCTACAGTTTGACCATGTCGGCCGCGAACTGGCTCTCCGCTTGCAGGCGCTGACACCGTAAAAGTCAGCCGCTAATAAAACAACTGCGCTACAAGCCGATCGAGCAAAAGACGCTCTCCTCGCCGTAGCGGATGTGGGACGGCGACTTTGGTGTAAATTGCGCCCAACAACTAAAAGCGCCAGTAAAAAAGCACAACACAACGCGCCGCAGAGCGCAGGCAATAGACATACACTCCTGGAGGAGGATGTTCATGGTTGCAAGTAAGCCATTCACCATCACGCAGCATGCCGCCGGCCAGTTCGCACCACATGGCAACATCAAAATCTGGCCAGAGGGCTCGGTGGTGCACTACGACGTTACCGGGCCCTTCAATGTCGAGGCAATCAAGGCGTTTGGCCGCACCCTCACCGCAATGCTGGCGCACTGGCAGCCCAGCGGTCCTTATGCGTCGTTTTCCGTCTGGCGCGACAGCATGATGTCGTCACAAGAAGCGCTCGATACCTATGCGAAGCTCTTGGCCAACGGACGCCAGATCTGCCCACAAGAAGTAATCAACGTCTGGTTTGTTCCCCCAGACATTGAAGGCCGGCTGCTCATGCTGCCCAAATGGACAAAAATTTACAAATCTGCCGGCTACCCACTGGAAGTTTTCGCTGATGAAGCGCAAGCTCATGAATGTATCCGCAGTCACTTACAAAAAGCCACACCAAGTTAGCCAGGAGAAGAATCACCATGCAAGCCCCGCTGATCCCTCAGGATGAAGACGAACGCATTGCCACCCTGCGAGAGTTGCTGATACTCGACACACCGCCGGAAGATCGCTTTGATAGCCTCACCGCCTATGCGGCCTCGCAATTCAATGTCGACATCGCCTTGGTCAGCCTTGTAGATACCAACCGCCAGTGGTTCAAATCAGCGTGTGGCCTTGACGCCACCGAGACCTCGCGCGAGATCAGCTTTTGCGGCCACGCCATTTTGCAAGAGGGTATCTTTGAAATTCCGGATGCACTGGAAGATCCGCGTTTCGCGGACAATCCGCTGGTCACCGGCGCTCCGAAAATCCGCTTCTACGCCGGCGCCCCCTTGCGGATGGCGAATGGTCAGGCCATCGGCACCCTATGCCTGATCAGCCCACGCCCCAAGCGTTTGGATAGCTGGGAAAAAGAGCACCTGCTGGCCTTGGCCAAATTAGTCACTATGGAACTGCAGGGTGATTCGGCCGCGGAGGAATTCGCCAAACTCAAAGTCGCCTAAAACGGCAACCGCTACAACGGCAAAACCCGCGCCGGATCAGGGCGCGCAACAAACGCCGCAAAATCATCCGCCATGCGCTGACATTCCGCCAGTGCGGTTTGCCAGCTGGCGATGCGGCTGTCGTGGTCAAGACCGAAGTGATAGAAGTCTTCGCGGTCAGGCAGCTTGCGCCGCGGCAGACGAGCCAGCAGCTCGGGCGAGGGCGAAACCAGAATCAGGTTGTCCAGATGGCGGCCCTGCGCCCGACGCCATTTCAGATGCTTGTCCAGCCAGCCGGGCACCAGATGATCGAGAAAATGGGGATAGAGCACCAGCCCCGGCAGTGCCTGCCAGTTCCAGTCGATGTGGTAATCAACCATACCGCCATCCCAATACAGGCCGTTCGGCGCGCCAGCGGGGTTACGAATGGGCGCCGCAAGCATGGGTATGGTGCCCGAGGCCAGCAAGGCGGCGTGGCGATTTTCGCCAGTCAGATTCGCCAGTTGCTGACCAAAGCTGTCATGGGGCAGCACCGCGCGCAATTCGCGGTTGTCCTGCAAGGCGTCGGGACTGAACACCACACGTTCAAAGTAGCGCGCGAGTTGGCGCCGTGATAAGGCATTGGTCACGGCCGCCGCGGCAAAGCGCGGAGCCGAATACTGATCACGCAACATGCCTCGGCTGCGCGCCGTAATGACTACCAGACGGCGACTGGCATCCCAGCGAGGATCGTCGCCCACCGCCGCACTCGCAGTCTTACCGCATTCTTCCGAAACATAGTGCTCGCTGGGTTTTTGCGGGTAGCGCTGCGCAAAGTAGGCGGCGCGCATTCGCTCCAGAGCCACCGGCGCATTGTCTTGCGCTGCCGCCGCCATGCGCCAGGCCCCCACCGATGAGCCAACCAGCAAGCGCGGCTGACCGTCATGGCGTGGCACGGTGAGCCAGTCGCCAAACAGAAATTTGTCCAGCGGAATCATCGCCAGCCCTTTCGGGCCACCCGCCGCCGCGGGAATGGCGCAAATATCCGCTGCATTCAAACCATGGCGGGCGATGTGCTCACGGGCACGAACGCCGGCGCGCAGGATGATGGAGGAACTGTTCATGAGCGCAGAGTTTAGTCATACTCTGCGCTCCCGTCGCCATGCAGGGCAATACCATGAGTGAAGAACGCACCGCTGAACGAATCGCCCACCGCATCTGCCCATTCTGCGAAGCCTGTTGCGGGCTGACACTACGCATCCAGCGCGACGAGTCAGGGGAGCGCGGCGAGTACATTGCCGGGGTACGCGGCCATGATGAGGACGTGTTTTCTCGTGGCTATATCTGCCCCAAGGGCGTCGCCATCAAGGACTTGCACGAGGACCCCGATCGTTTGCGCGTGCCGCTGATTAAGCGCGATGGCCAATTTGTGGAGGCAAGCTGGGACGAAGCCTTTGCCGAGATAGAACGGCGTATGGCGCCACTGCTTGCGGCGGGTGACAAGGATGCCTTTGCCGTGACATTGGGCAACCCCGCCGCGCACAAAATCGGTCTGCTGCTGTACGGCGGCCGTTTCGCCAAAGCCCTGGGTACGCGCAACATTTTCTCCGCCTCGACACTGGACCAAATGCCCAAGCAGCTGGCCTGCGGGCTGATGTACGGCAGCTGGCTATCCATCCCCGTACCGGACATTGAACGCACCGAGTTGCTGGTCATCCTGGGTGCCAACCCGATGGCCTCCAACGGCAGTTTGTGGACGGTGCCAAATTTCCGCGGCAAGGCCCATGACTTGAAAGCGCGAGGCGGCAAACTGGTGGTCATCGATCCGCGCCGGACAGAAACCGCCGAACTGGCCGACCAGCATGTCTTTATCCGCCCCGGCAGCGATGTATTTTTGCTGCTCGGCATCGTGCAAACCCTGTTTGCCGAGCAACGCATCCGGCTAGGCAGACTGACAGACCACGTTGCCGGATTGGCCGAACTC
>CAZFSH010000247.1:0-4568 GCA_964521935.1 uncultured Propionivibrio sp. | reverse complement strand
CGAGAGTCTTCCCTCGGTCGATCCTGGAATCGCGACCTGCGAGCGGGCTACCGCCAGCGCATCATCAAAGCGGCCTTCAAGGATCATGCGCGCGAAGGCTTTTGAGCCGGTGACGTTGGTGCGCTCACCGACGTTGATGAACAAGCTCTCGGGCGTGACGTTGAACGGCTCCAAGCCCGATAGGCGCAGTGAAAAGTCAGTCACTGTGGGACGGCGCGGAGCCACGCCCTTGAGCGCCTGGGCAATGGCGCGAATGTGGTCTGGCGAAGTGCCGCAGCAACCGCCAGCGATATTGATCAGGCCGCTTGCCCCCCACTCGGCGATTTCGTCGGCGAGCATTTGCGGCGTTTCGTCATAGCCGCCAAAGGCATTGGGCAAGCCGGCGTTCGGGTGGGCCGAGACGAAACAGTTACAGACTCGTGAGAGCTCTTCCACGTACTGGCGCAACTCGTTGGCGCCAAGCGCGCAGTTGAGGCCGAACGAGAGCGGACGCGCATGGCGCAGCGAGTTCCAGAAGGCTTCGGCGGTTTGCCCGGAGAGCGTGCGACCTGACGCATCGGTGATGGTGCCGGAGATCATCACCGGCCAGCGGCGACCGGCTTCGTCGAAGAATTTCTCGATGGCGAAGAGTGCGGCCTTGGCATTGAGTGTGTCAAAAATCGTCTCGACCAGCAGAATGTCGGCGCCGCCTTGGGTGAGGCCGCGCGCGGCGTCGACGTAATCGGCAACCAGCGCATCAAAGGTGATGTTGCGTGCGCCCGGATCATTCACGTCCGGCGAGATCGACGCGGTGCGCGAGGTGGGGCCAAGCACACCGGCGACGAAGCGCGGCTTGTCGGCGGTGGAGAATTTGTCGGCCGTTTCGCGCGCCAGACGGGCGGCGGCGACATTGAGCTCGAAGGCCAGATCTTCCAGTCCGTATTCCGCTTGCGAGACGCGCGTGGCGTTAAACGTGTTGGTCTCGATGATGTCGGCGCCGGCGTCCAGATAGGCGGCGTGAATGCCACCAATAACATCGGGGCGCGAGAGCACCAGCAGATCGTTATTACCTTTTACGTCTTTGTGGTGGTCGGCGAGCCGTGTGCCGCGATAGTCGGCTTCGACCAGACCATGCCGCTGCACCATGGTGCCCATGGCGCCATCGAGAATGAGGATGCGCTGCGCCATCAGGGCGCGCAATTCATCGCTGCGATCAGCTTGCGGAGTGGGGGTGAGGGGCGCGGAGGAGTTGGTCATGGCAATGTCGTCCTTGACCGGGGCGGCAGCAAATTTCTCACCTGCGACCCCGGCATAGCAGTGCTGGGTTAGGTGAGCGCCGTTCGGTTTCCGAGCCTAGGGTCGATGCCGACCTTGCAGCGCTCCTCGGAAGCGGGGCGGATTATATATCTGGCCGGGCCAAGCTCAGCGCTTCAGTAGGTGGTTGATCAAGATGCCCCCGACTTCCTTGGTCAGCACGTAGGCCATGGTTTTGTTGATGTCCCACTGACTGGCGCGAGGCATGGCAGGTCTTATCAACAGGGGCACTATGCAAGCAGTAGCTTACAGTTTCTTTTGCATGAAAACGGCTTTACCCATGGCCGGGTCGAGCTCGTAGCCGGCAAAGCCGACGGACTGATAAAGCTGACGGGCGGTGGTATTGCCTTCGAGTACTTCCAGCGTAATTTTGCAGCAGCCGAGCGCACGCGCGTGGTCTTCGACCGCGCGCATCAGGATTTTCGACAGGCCGCGGCCGCGGAACTCGGGGTTAATCGCAAAATCATGAATATTCAGGAGCGGTGCACAGGCAAAGGTGGAAAAGCCCTCGATGCAGATCGCCAGCCCGGCGGGCGTGGTGCCGTGAAAGGCGAGAAAGACGGCGACGTCCGAGCGCTTGCGCAGCGCCTCGATCAGGTGTGTACGCGTGTAGTCGGAGAGCGCCTCGCCGCCGCCCATGATGTCTTGCGCATAGGCGTCGAGAAGTTGCAGTGTGGCGCTAGCGTGTGCGCTGTTGGCCAGGTCGGCTTGTTGAACGGTGGTAATTGCGGTGGTGGTTGCAGGAATGGTCATGAGTTTCGATGCGCGCGTCGTGAAAGGGAATAGCAGATCAGGCCAATGCTCATGCACGCGCCCATGCCCAGCGCCAGATGCAGGGGCGAGTCCCAGATCAGGGGCACGATGAGTGCGGAAGCAATGGCATTGCAACTGGTTTGGATCACGCCCAGGCAGCTCGATGCCAGCCCGCGCCGATGCGGAAAATGATCGAGCGCCAGCAGCTGCATGTTGGGCATCGCCAAGGCCATGCCCAGACAATAAACGACCAATGGCGCGATACACCACAGGCCGGGCGCGATAAACAGGTTGAGCGTGATGTTGGCGAGCATGGCGGCGCTCATGATGCCGTAGGCGAGGCGCAGCATCTGATGTGCAGTCAGCTTGCCCGCCAGCCGGCCGGAGAGCGCCGAGCCGACCATCATGCCCCCGACGACTGGCATGAACATCCAGGCGAACTGTTGCTCGCTAAAGCCCAGATGCCGGATCAAAAATACCGGTGCGGCCAGCACATAAATGAACAGGCCGATGAAGTTGAACGCATTGGCAAAGGCCAGCCGACGAAACTCATGATGCCGCGAAACGCTGACGTAGCTGCGCCACAAATCAGGAATCTGCAGGGGGTGGCGTTTGTCAGCGGGCAAGGTTTCCGGCAGAAAGCGGGCGCAGACAAAACACATGATGCCGGCGAACAGCGCCAGAAAAAAGAAAATCCCCCGCCAACCGGCGACGGCGAGCAGACCGCCACCGATGACCGGCGCAATGGCCGGGGCGATGGCGAAGAGCACGGCAATGTTGGACATCAGTTTTTGTGCCTCGACGCCGTCATACAGATCGCGCACCATGGCGCGTGAGACCACAAAGCCGGCACCCGCCACGGTGCCCTGCAAGGCGCGGCCAAACCATAGCCATTCAATGCTCGGTGCCAGCGCGCAGACCAGCGAGGCAATCGCGAACAGCGCCATGCCACCAATGATCATGGGCCGGCGCCCCTGCGCGTCGGAGAGCGGGCCGTGCCAGAGCATCATGAAGGCGAAGGGGGTGAGATACGCCGCCAGCGTTTGCTGCACCTCGATGTCGCTGGCGTGCAAACTCGCCGCGATCGCCGGGAAGGCGGGCAGGTAGGTGTCGATGGCAAACGGGCCGATTGCCGAGAGAGAGGCCAGGAGCAGTGCCAGCTGGCGGTTAGTGAGGCGCATCGGCGCAATATACTGGCTGCCATGAACCCTGACATCCTTTGCGTACGTGACGGCGATATCGCCACGGTGACGCTTTTCAACCCGGACAAGCTCAACGCCATCAACGCGGCGATGTGGCGACGGTTGCGCGACGTGTTTAGCGACTTGTCGGCCGACGATAGTCTGCGCGCCGTGCTGGTGCGCGGCGAAGGCAGCAACTTTGCCGCTGGCGGTGACATCGAGGAATTTTTGACCGAGCGCGCCACGCGCGAGCAGGCGCAGCGGTATCACGGCGAATGGGTGGCCGGCGCGCTGACCGCCATTGCCGAGTGCACGCATCCCACGGTGGCGGCGATTCAAGGTGCCTGTGTGGGCGGTGGGCTGGAGATTGCCGCCGCCTGCGATTTGCGTATCGCCGGCGACAGCGCGCGTTTTGGTGCGCCGATCATGAAGCTCGGCTTTTCCATGTATCCCGGCGAGCTGGCGGGCGTTGTCGCGCTGGCCGGGCCGGCGGTAGCGGCGGAAATTTTGCTCGAAGGGGGCTTGCTCACCGCCGCCGAGGCCTTGCAAAAAGGCTTGCTCACCCGTGTGGTGGCCGATCACGAGGTGCATGAAAAGTCAGTCGCTGTGGCACGGCGCATGGCGGCTGGTGCGCCGCTGGTTGCTCGGGCACACAAGCGGATGATCCGAAAATTGGCCACCGGTGTTCCAGTGAACGATGACCCGTTCTGGTTTCTCGACACCGCCGACTATGCCGAAGGCATGAAAGCCTTTCTGGCCAAACGCCGCCCGGACTTTGTCGGCCAATGAGCGCCTTGCTTGACTGGTCTGCCATCGATACCGTTCTGCTCGACATGGACGGCACGCTGCTCGACCTGCATTTTGATAACCACTTCTGGCAAAGCCACTTGCCACGCCGCTATGCCGAAACCCATGGCGACAAAGCCCTGGATGAAGCCAGCCTGAAAGCCAAGTTTCATGCGCACATCGGCACGCTGCCCTGGTATTCGGTGGACTTTTGGGCCGAGGAGCTCTCGCTCGACATCATGGCCTTGAAAAGCGAAGTCGCGCATTTGATTGCGGTGCATCCGCATGTCGAGGCTTTTCTCGCGCGCGTGCGCGCCAGCGGCAAGCGTCTGGTGCTGGCTACCAATGCGCATCACAAGGCGTTGACGCTCAAGCTCGCACGCACCGGCTTGGAGCCACACTTTGACCTTATCGTGACTTCGCATGAGCTGGCCGCCGCCAAGGAGGCGCAAGCCTTCTGGCATCGCTTGAATGTCATCGAGCCCTTCGACCCGGCGCGAACCGTGCTCGTGGACGACAGCCTGCCGGTCTTGGACTCGGCGCGGCGCTATGGCA
>CAZFSH010000246.1:0-4580 GCA_964521935.1 uncultured Propionivibrio sp. | reverse complement strand
TGCCGCAACGGCGGCCACTTTAGTGCCGGTACCAGCGTGAACCAGAGGGACACTCGCCACACCCAGCATAGCCAGAATTTTTGCAGTCTTGAAATCACTCATTTTTTTCATCTTCATTTTTGTCTCCATCACACAAGCTGTTTTTCCAAAGCCTTCTCGTATCCCGTTAACGGGCTTTTCCCGGCGGATGTCAGTTTCCGGAGGGGGAGCTTGCGTTCGCTCATTTCATCTCATTGCGCATACCTGGCGCGCTTTCATATTTGCGGTAGGGGCAATTTGAACCCAAGTCCGGTACACGTCATTCGATACTTTTTTGTAATGCTTTAACGGGGCTCAACAGTTGCCAAAAAGTATCGAATGACGCCTTGGTAGCGCAAGTCGATACTGACGAGCATCAAGCATTGACGATGCGTTATGGAGCGATCAGTCCGCCAGTTTCGCTGATGTCATTAACGAGCGGTTTAACACGATGCCAAGGGGCTTACGATGACTCAGATTGCCAGTGCCGAGTGGCTGGTGCGCGCGCTTGCCAATGAGCGTGTCGAATTCGTATTCGGTTTCGCCACATCGGAGTCCGCTGCTCTTCTGGCTGCCCCGGAAGGCACCGACATCGAGTTCATCACGATGCGCCACGAGGGCGTGCCAGTGGTGGCGATCACGCCGCCGCTGCCGCTGGTCAAGTCGTCGTCACTTTCATCTAGCGCTGTATGAAATTTATCTCGCCGACGGAAATGCTTGCTCAAGACGATTCCCTGCCCGGGAATCGCGGTGGTCGGTTCCGTTTCGATCATCTGCTGGTCCCGATGGTTGCAACGCCGCTTTATCTTTGGCTCGAGTTGTCCTTTGGCGTTACGCTGCTCGATAACATCGGCTCGCAGGTGATCGCCGAGAATACGGCGGCCATAGAGCATTGGGGCCGACTGATCTCCGGTGTGGCTGTCGCGCTACTGGCCTGGTCCGGCTGGCTGGAGCAGTGCGAAAAGTATGCAGTGGGATGGTTCAAGCGCTTTCTCGGCGGCTCGTTCATCGTCGCGGCGAGTATCGCCCTGAACTGGTGGCTGCAATCCGTCATCATCGACTTCTATGTGCAACATTCAGCGCAGGGGCTGATCACCGGTCTGCGCTGGCTAGGTCTAATAACGATACTGGCCCTGATAGCGATGGCATGGCAGGTCCGGACTGCCCGTCGGCACCAGCATGCGGCGCGAACGCGTGTCCTGATCGTTTTGGGGATATTTATCGCGGCAGTCCATCTGGCGGTTACGTTCATTTTCGTTCCCGGCCCCGAGGAAATTAAAGCCCGCGGCGTCGAGCGTCAGCAAGCGGCCTACATGACCATTGTCAGGCGCGCCGTCGAGCAAGGAGTTTATGAATTACCGGGTGTGAAAAACGCCGGTGGCATCTACGAAACGGCTGAAGGAAAAACCTTCATGGCGCTCCTGCCAGCGATCGGTTCCAGCATTCCGGAGGAAAGCGCTGCCATCGTTAAAGATCGCGAACGCATTATTTTTGAGTTGCTGCTCAGCGAGTGGCGTGGCAGCTATGGAGCGGCCTCCTTTCCTGCCTATCAACGGCTGCAAGATGATTTCCGGCGGGCCTACGATACGGCCTATAAGCCGGCATCGCGCGCATACATGCAAACGCTCAAGAGCCACAACAAAGCGTTGGCTGATCGGGAGTGGCGAAATCATGTGCTTCCTGAGCTACACGGCGCGGCGCCTTCGCCAGGGCTAAGCTGGGATGGATTCCAGCATGACCCGAGCGTCATTGCTGTTCTGCGCCAGGAGTTTGGTTGCCTTGATTGCCAGTTCAGCCTTGACATGAATCAGTCGCGATTTGAGCGTGAGCTGTTCACGCGCACTCAAGGCGACAAAGTCAACCAACTTCTTGAGCGCTTGAGCGATCCTCAAAACTTTGAGTCTGGCTCAGACGGAGAAAGGGCTGCACGCACGTATTGGGTACCCATCTGGTCGTTGCTGTTTTCCATGCTGGGTGCCTTCACGCACATTTTTAAATTGATTTTTCTTTTTACCGAATACGCCCACCTGCGCAATTTTCACCGCATTAAAGCGGCTGACTCATTGCTTGCGGCACGGGTGATCAAAACCAGCCGTATCGCCACGGCGATGGTTGTGTTCGGCATGGTGCTGGTGATCTATTTTTCCGAGAACCGGGTCACCGGACACCGTAGTTATATCGAGCCGCGGCCTGCGGTATGGCAGAAACACCCTGTCACGGGAGGTATCGTTGTCCATTGGACAATTAATGCGCAAGCAATTATTTACCCGATCACACGCAAGTTAAAGCCAGACTGGCTGCGCTTCGATAGCGATCCGTTGGCCTTGGTCGGCCTAAAAAAGGGTTTTGGCGACGAGGGCTGACAATGCATTGGTTCGATCTAACCCCGCTGTCTGGCACCCACTTCCGGCCTGCCTTTGCCGCCTATGGCAGTGAGGATATCGAAGCACTGCTGCTTGCACGGGGGCCTATGTCCGCAAGAGACGTCGCCGCCATAGCGAATGAACGAACGATCAACCGGATACGCCCTATTCTCGAACGCATGGCGAAGGCCGGGCGTGTCACAAAGCAGGTGGGCGAACGGGGCCGTGTGCTCTATGCCTGCGTCACGCGCCCCTCGGGCGACGTTCCTACATCGTTAACTTAAGCACCCACTTTAGCGGCAAGTGGCGCATCAAAAAGCCCATCACCGACCACGGCCAGCTTGGCACGCAGGCATGTGCCGGCTCCCGCTCTATCGTCTTGGCTAATGCCCGGCACCCTGTCACGACGTCAACTTCGAAAGGCAGCTTCCCGGCTTTGGCATTGATCTCGGTGCGGATATAGCCGGGGTAGAGGACAGATACCTTGATTGGTGTGGCCAGCAGTTCGGCGCGGATGCCCTCGCCCAGATGCGCCAAGCCAGCTTTGGTAGCGGCATAGGTGGTCAAACTTCTCGGCAGTCCGCGCATTGCGCTCATGGATGAGATCAGCACTAGATGGCCGGCGTTCTGCTGCCGGAAAATCTCTACCGCCGCTTCGCATTGCGCCAACGCGGCCACAAAGTTGGTTTCGGCGGCCGCACGATTCTCGGCAAAGTGGCCGGTACCGATGCGTCGCCCAAGGCCGCTGCCGGCGTTTACCACGATGCGATCCAAGTGACCAAAGCGACGATGGAATTCGCGGAATACCGCGAACACCTGATCGTGGTCGGTCACATCCAGCGACAAGGCTTCGGCGCGTATGCCGTGGGCTTGACTTAGCTCTTCACACAGCGCGGCCAGGCGATCAGTACGCCGCGCACAGAGCCCGAGATCGTAGCCTCGGGCGGCAAATTCGCGCGCCATGCCGGCACCCAAACCAGAGCTGGCACCGGTGATCAGAATCGTTTTGGCGTTCATTCCGAGGTCTCAATTGGCGGACGTCGGTATATCAGCATGAGCGAGCGAAATTTCAGCACCACTTTGCCGGTCTGCGTCTGCAATTCGCCGACTAGCGTGAGCAAGCCTCTGTCGGCTTTGCTTTTCGATGGCTGCAACTCGACAGGCGTCACGCTGAGCGTCAAGGTATCGTCGGGCCGTGCAGCGTTGGGGATTTCCATTTCGTGCCGTAGGCTGGCAATGCCGGCGATGGGCGGATTAAGACCAAACAGCAGCTTGGAGGCGACCGCGTAGAGATGCGCGCTGGAGGCGGTCAGCCCGGCCTGTGGCACGGTCAGTGCATACGCCGGGTCGATGTGAAACGGTTGTGGGTCCCATTCGCGGGCAAAGGCGATGATGTCGGATTCGCCGAGCGTGTGCGAACCGGGCAGCGTTTCGCGCTCGCCAAGCGTCAGGTCTTCAAAGTAGCGGGGCTTCATAGGGGCGATTCCGGGCAAAAAAAGAGGCGCCGCTAAGGCTAGCAAAAGTCAGTCCGTGTGGGACGGCGCTGGCTTAAAAACTATGTTTTGCGCTCCCAAGGTAAAAGCCGCTGCAGCCCATCGGATTGCAGCGGCTGTAGAACAGACTTACTTGGTGTCGCGCCAGGCGAACTTGCCAAAGTGCAGGGCAACGAACACGCCCGTTGATAGCGCACCAGCGATGGCGGCGATGAAGCCGTCATTCATGCCGGGGGTGATCGGCGCCTTGTCGACCAGGATCAGGCCAACGATGACGTTGAACATTCCCCAGAACACATTCACCAGTGCCGAGGAGTGGCCGATGGTCGGGGGGCTGGCGAAAGGCGACGGGAAGGTTCGGCCCTGCAAACCGGCGGCGAGGTGAGGAATGGCATTGCACAGAAGCATGCCGGCGAAGTATTGGGTGACGAGAACTGAGGTGCTTGCTTCCATGAAAAACTCCTTTGTCGTTATTAAGCTGATTGAAATCACCGAGACCCCGATGCCCCCCCGTTGAACCCGGTTGAATCAGGATGTCGCCACGATCGACTGGTGTTGAAAGTGAGTATCAGCTGCGAGCGATCAGGCTGTCATTCGATATATTCTTGACAATGTTTAGCTGATCTCAACCAATCGGACTGCTGTGTCGCAGATGAGGCGCGCCAAGGTCGGCTGATGGTCGCGGTGGCTGAGCGGCCGGCTTTAC
>CAZFSH010000245.1:0-4670 GCA_964521935.1 uncultured Propionivibrio sp. | reverse complement strand
TTCATTTCCCGCATGACGCGTGGGCGGCCCTGGTTACGGCTAAAAATTGCCGCGAGCCTGGACGGCAAGACCGCCTTGAATAATGGTGTGTCGCAATGGATCACCGGCCCCGAGGCGCGCCGTCACGCGCAGGGCTGGCGGGCGCAGTCCTGCGCCATGCTCACCGGCTATGGTACGGTGCGCGATGACAACCCCCGACTGACGGTGCGCGAGATTGCGACAGCTCGGCAACCGCTGCGCGTAGTCGTTGATAGCCGGCTGGAAACTCCGCCTAGTGCGGCGATTCTGGACGGGGGCGGCACGCTCATTTTCGCTGCCCAGGACAACGCCGAGCGGCGTGACGTGCTGGCCGAGCGTGGTGCCGAAGTCGTGCTGCTGCCCAACGCACAGGGCAAAGTGGATCTGCCCGCGATGCTGCGGGACTTGGGGCAGCGCGGCATCAATGAAGTCATGGTGGAGGCGGGCATGCAGCTGAATGGTTCGCTGCTGCGCGAGGGTTGTGTTGATGAGCTGCTGCTCTATCAGGCGCCAGTTCTTTTGGGTGATGCCGCGCGTGGCATGTTAGCGCTACCCGAGTTGGCCACGCTCGCCGGCGCAACGCGGCTGACTGTGCTCGAGCGCCGTGTCATAGCGACTGACTTTTTCTTACGCGCGCGCTTGGTCTGAGTTTGGCATTTCTTGCCGCGTTGTCAGATCGGCGGCGCGTAGCAGCGGCAGCGGCCGCCGCCAGATTTTTTCGCTTTTGTCAGCGCTCGTTGTGCAAGCACCAAGCCATCGTCAAATGCGCGTGCATGGCTGGGCATCAAGCTGATGCCGATGCTGGCGCTGACTTTTAGCGCGTGCCCTTTGATCGTTATAGGCTGGCTTAGCGCGTAGAGCAGGGCTGCCGCGGTTTGCATTGTTTCTCCTGCAGCCGTAACAGGCTTAGCCTCAGCGTTGGTAGTGTGGTTTGTTTCCGTATCGGCAGGTGCCGGGAGCAAGGCGACAAACTCGTCGCCGTTTATGCGCGCCACAATGTGCGCCTGCGGCAGTTCCTCGCGCAGACGCTTGGCGGTCATCACCAGCATGTCGTCGCCATAGGCGTTGCCGAGTTGGTCGTTGATGAGACTGAAGCGATCTAGATTGATCACGAGTATCGCAAAGGCCAACTCCGAGCGTGCCGCCTCGCCGCCGCGATCAAACAACAGAAAGCGATTGGCCAAGCCGGTAAGCGGGTCGATGTGTGACGAGGCGATTTGCCCGCCGTCTCCGTGCTTGCCGTATTGTGTGCGTGTCAGGTCCGAGAAGGTCGCTAGATAGTGTATTGGCCGGCCTTGTTCGTCGCCAATAGCACGCAGGTTCATGACTTCGAGATACAGGCTGCCGTCTTTGCGCCGGTTCCACAACTGGCCAGTCCAGAACGATTGCTCCTGTATGGTTTTCCACATCTGGCGGTAGAACTCGGGCGATTGACGGCCGGAACTGAGCATGCGCGGTGTTTTACCCACTGCTTCGGCCAGTGAATAGCCGGTTATCTCGGTGAATTTGGGATTGACGTAGATGATCTCCTGCCGCGCGTCGGTCAGCATCAATCCTTGATCAAAGTTTTCAATAATCTGCATCGACGCGGTGAGCTTCACTGGTGCATCGAGCTCAATGGAACGCTGCTCGGACGTGTGGGCAGTGCCTCCTCCCGTTGGTGCATAAGGATGAGGCTTCTGCGAACTTGCCTCGGAATTAAAAGGCAGGGCGATGCTGACGAGGCTGATGTCGTCATGGCTGTGCGCTTTGTTGGCTTCGGCCAGCGCGCGCAAGCGTTCATAGGCCGCTGCCGGTTGCTGGAGCGCCTGAGACTGAATGCCGATGTTTCCCATGGGGCTGTGGCCGGCAATTTTCAGTTCTGGCAGGCCGTCGGAATACAGCAGCAAGCTGGCCTTGCTGTCCCGGCGCAGGCGATATTCCTGGGTTTGAATGCCAGAACCCAGTTCAATGCCAAAGGCCAGATTTTGTGAGCTGAAACGGCTGATCAGGCCTTCTTCAGCCGAGAGCAGCAGGGCGTCGGGCATGCCGGCGTTGATGACTTCCAGCACGTGGCCGTGTGCGCGCACCAGCGTGCCGCAGACGAAATAGTCGGCGATGCGCTGCCGAATCAGAAACTGGTTGATGCGTTCATACACGTCAGCCAGCGACATACCGAGTAGCACGGATTCGCGAAACAGCATCGGGGTCTGCAAGGAAAAGATCGCCGAGGCCAGGCCATGGCCGGCCGAATCAGCAAACAGACAAAACCACCCGTTTTCGGGGTGTTCGGCGATGACGCAAAAATCGCCACTGACCCGGTTCAGGGGGAGCGAGCAGTGCTTGACGAGTTTGTCCTCGCGCTCGATGGCGCGTTCGTGGCGCTGGTGTATGCCCTGGACCAACTCGATGGCGCGTTCATAGTCCGCCCGTATGCTGCCCATGTCAGCGGCGGTTTCACGCGCCCACGCTTCCACCTCGGTCCAGTCGAGTGATTCGGGTGGAATACCGGGAAACGCTTGACGAAGTCGGGAGAGGGGCAAGGTAGCGCTGTTGGAGGTCTGGGCAATCTGCCAGCAGTTCAACGATAGTCGCCAACCTGGAGTAATTCAATTCGTAGCACTGCGTAACCGCAGTACCTGCTAATAGGTAGCCATTAGCTATGCGGGCTATGGCTATGCGGGCTATGTCGTAGCGTGACGGCTAGGCGGCACTCAAGCCATGACGCACGGCATAACGGGTTAGCTCGGCGGTAGTGTGGAGCGCGAGCTTGTGACGAATATTGCGCCGATGGACTTCGACAGTGCTCGGGGCGATGGCGAGCTCCGCGGCAATTTCGGCAGAACGCAAACCTTTGGCGAGCAAACGCAAGACTTCAGTTTCCCGGCGCCCCAATACTGTGGGCGGCACAGACTGGTTTTCGGCGTCGGGCTGCGCCAGTTGCGACTGCTGAACCAGTCGTGTCGTCAGCTCGGGAGACAGGAAGCTCTGGCCAGCGACAACCGAACGGATGGCCGTAACCAGCTCATCGGCACCGGACGATTTGAGCACGTAGGCTTTGGCGCCGGCTTTGAGCATTTCATTGAGAAACAAGCGATCGGAATAGCCAGAGAGCGCAACAATGCGCAGCGCCGGGTACTGCGCCGTCAGCTCCCGGGCGATGTCGATACCATTGGCGCCGAGCAGGGCGATGTCCAGCACGAGTACATCGGGCTGGACTTCTTCAATAGCGGTCAGTGTTTCTGCCCGGTTGCTGGCTTCCCCGACTATGAGTAGATCAGGCTCGGCTTGCAAGGCCAGACGCAAGGCCTGGCGAAACATTCGATGATCGTCGGTCAATAACACTCGTATGGTCATGGCGTCCCTTTTTCTTTCGTCTGTGGCAACTGTATTTTTACGCAGGTTCCTTGCCCCAGGGCCGTGTCTATGGTGGTGTTACCACCCAGCACATCAATACGTTCACGCACGCTGAGCAGCCCATGCGTATTGCTTTTTTTCAGCGCCAGGTCGGCGTTCATGCCATGTCCTTGGTCGCTGACGGCGATATGCAGCATATCGTGTTCGCTGTCATGATCAATGGCGAGGTGCGCGCTGCTCACACCGGCGTGCTTGGCGACATTGATCAGCAGTTCGCGGATGGTGCGAAAGAGCACGGCGGACTTGGCCATGCCGGGTGCGGGGGCTGGGCCTGTGGTACTGATGAGTACCTCCAGGCCGTATTGGCGTTCCATTTCTTCGGCCAGCCAGTGCAGCGCCGGCATCAGGCCCAGGTCGCGCAATATCGGCGGGCTGATCTGGGTGGTGAGCGAGCGCACCATGCGGCTGGCATCGCCGATCAGGCCATTTAGCTCGGCGAACGCGGCGTCGGTGGGGTTGGCGGAGCGCTTGGCCAGGCCATCGAGTTTGAGCTTGGCAATGTGCAGCGTTTGCCCCAGGTCGTCATGCAGGTCATGGGCAATAGCCTGGCGCTCGCGTTCTTCAATGAGGGTGGCGTCGATGGCCAGTTGCCGTAGCTGGGTAACACGCCGTTGCAGTTCGGCATGCGCGCGCTGCAAGGAGGCCTCGGTGTATTTTCGATCAGTGATGTCGCGACCGACCGACTGAATCTCGACCAGATTGCCCTCGGCGTCGAACAGCCCACGGTTGCTGAACTGCATCCAGTGCAGTTGCCCGGTAGCGGAGTAAACGCGGTTCTCGATCATGACCACGGGGTTGCTCGGTGTCAGCGCGGCAAGCTCAAGGGCAACCCGTTCCAGGTCGCCCGCATAGACAATCGGGTGCCACTTTGAACCAATGAGCTCGTCCTGGGTTTTTCCGAAAAAACGCAGAAAGACTTCGTTGGCAAAAATATAGGTGCCATCGGCGCGCAGACGCGAGATCACTTCCGTCTGATCTTGCACCACGGCACGGTAAAGCTCATCGTGCCGTTGCTGCAATTGCTGATTGTGTTGCGCCAGTGCGGCGGCTTCTTTGACTGCCGTAATGTCCGAAACGAGGACAAAAAAGCCGGCCACCTCGCCCTGCTGAATGTCTGGAATGTAGTGCGCGAGTGAATGACGCTGGCGCTGCCCATCCGGAGTGGGGATGGTGCGCTCGAAGGTTTGCGGTTCGCCACGCAAGGCGGCCTCGATGTAAGGCAGATTCAGCCGGTAACGCTCTTCCCCGATGACGTC
>CAZFSH010000244.1:0-4700 GCA_964521935.1 uncultured Propionivibrio sp. | reverse complement strand
CCTGCTCGGCCCCAATGGCGCGGGCAAGACCACCTGCTTTTACATGGTCGTAGGCTTGGTCTCGGCCGACGGGGGCGAAATTCTGATGCAGGACTACGGCCAGTCGGTTGAGCAAGCGTCATCGCTAACGCATTTGCCGATACATCGGCGTGCGCGCCTTGGCTTGTCGTATCTGCCGCAGGAAAACTCGGTCTTTCGCAAGCTAACGGTCACGGAAAACATCCGCGCGGTACTGGAGTTGCAACAGCTCAACGCGACCGATATTGATACCCGGCTGGAAGAGCTGCTGGAAGAGCTGCACATTACGCACATCCGTGACTCGCAAGCGATTTCACTCTCCGGTGGCGAGCGCCGCCGGGTAGAAATCGCCCGCGCGCTAGCGACCCGGCCGCGTTTCATCTTGCTCGATGAACCCTTTGCCGGTGTTGACCCGATCGCTGTCATCGACATTCAAAAAATCATTCGTTTCCTGAAAGACCGTGACATCGGCGTCCTCATTACCGACCACAATGTCCGGGAAACCTTAGATATCTGCGACCGCGCCACCATCATCAATGCCGGTGAAGTCCTGGCAGCAGGCCATCCCGAAGAGATCATCGCCAACGAGAGCGTCCGCAAGGTCTATCTCGGCGAACACTTCCGCATGTAGGCACTTATGCGGCAAGCGCTTCAACTCAAACTCTCACAGCATTTGGCGCTCACGCCCCAGTTGCAGCAGTCGATTCGACTTTTGCAGCTCTCGACATTGGAGTTAAACGCCGAAATCGAGCAAGCGCTCCAGGAAAACCCCCTGCTCGAGCGCGAAGATGGGTTTGATGGCGGGTTCAGCCAGTCGGTAGAGCCCGTCAGTAAAGTCAGCGAGGGTGACACGGCACCGGCTGAACCCCAAGAGCCGGCCACTAGCGATGCCAACGCTGGCGATAACGACAATTACGACGAGCCGTGGGGCAACGAGTTTTCTGCCGGCACGGGTCCGCGCGACAGCAACGACGAAGACACTGACCGCGGCGACATCCAGGCCGCCGACACCAGCCTGCGCGAACATCTGACCATGCAATTGGCGCTCACCCCGCTGTCTGACCGGGATCGGGCGCTGGTGGGCTTCCTCATTGAAGCACTCGATGATGATGGCTACCTGGCGCAACCGCTGGAAGAACTCCTGGATTTACTGCCGATCAGCGACGAAGAGGCCCGCGAAGACCTGCTCGATGACCTCGGCGTCGCCCTACGTTACCTGCAAAATCTTGACCCCACAGGCATCGGCGCCCGTAGCTGCCAGGAGTGCCTGAGCTTGCAGTTGAATGACCTCGCCCCCTCGCCGGAACGCGAACTGGCCAAGCGCGTGGTCGATAAGCACCTCGATCATCTTGCTGCCCGCGACTTTGCCAAGATAAAAAAAGCACTGGACTGCGACGATGACGAGCTGCGCGACGCACAGGCCCTGATCCGCTCGCTCAATCCCCGCCCCGGCGCGGCTTACGCCAGTATCGACACGCGCTATGTCACGCCGGACGTGAGCGTACGCAAATTACGCGGTGTCTGGACCTGCACGCTCAACGGCGAGGCCATGCCGCGCCTGCGCATCAACCGACTTTACGCCGACATCCTGCGCCGTAGCCGATCGGCAGGGAGCGGCGGCGGTGGCGCCGCAGGAGGCGGCTTGGCAGGACAGTTACAAGAAGCCAAATGGCTGATCAAAAACATTCAGCAGCGCTTCGACACGATCTTGCGCGTCTCGCAAGCCATTGTGGATCGGCAAAAAGCTTTTTTTGATCATGGTGAAGTCGCCATGCGGCCACTGACGCTGCGCGAAATTGCCGAAACGGTGAATCTGCACGAATCAACGATTTCCCGTGTGACCACGCAAAAATATATTGCCAGCCCACGGGGCATCTTTGAATTGAAATATTTCTTTGGCAGTCACGTCGCTACCGACAGCGGCGGCGCGGCTTCGAGCACGGCCATCCGGGCACTGATCAAGCAATTGGTCAGTGCCGAGGATGGCAAAAAACCGCTATCCGATTCCCGGCTGGCGGAGATCCTCGGCGAACAAGGGATCGTCGTGGCGCGGCGAACGGTTGCGAAATACCGCGAGTTGCTTAATATCCCTCCTGTCAGTCTGCGCAAATCACTGTAAGCTGAGCTGACAATTCACCCATAAAAGGAGAGCACATGAATCTCAATATCACGGGCCACCACGTCGAAGTCACCCCGGCCATTCGCGAATACGTTACCGGCAAACTGGACCGCGTCTTGCGCCACTTTGACCAAGTCACCAGCGTTCATGTCATCCTGTCTGTCGAAAAGCTGCAACAAAAGGCAGAAATCACCTTGCACGTCAAAGGCAAGGATATTTTCGCAGACGCTACCAACGCCGACCTGTACGCCAGTATTGATGCCCTGATCGACAAGCTGGATCGGCAAGTCGTCAAGCACAAGGAAAAAGTCTCGGACCACTCGCGTGACAAGCGCGCTGTAGCCGAGTAATCACTAGCTGCCGTCGGCCGGGGCAGACCCGGCCGACGCGCTATACTCGCGGCCACTAATTTTGACTCCATGAACTGGCCGCTTTTCGGCACGGTCAAGTTCCCCATACAGGCACCTCTCAGGCTCTTTTGATGAACCAGATTGCCACCCTGCTCACCACCGAGCACATCGTGGTCGGGCTTGATGCCAGCAGCAAAAAGCGCGTCTTCGAGCAGGTAGGTCTGCTCTTTGAGAACAAACTCGGCATTGCGCGCAGCACGGTGTATGACGCCCTGTTCGAGCGCGAAAAGCTCGGCTCTACCGGGCTGGGATTGGGCGTTGCCATCCCCCATGGCCGTATCAAAGGCATGAAACACGCTGCCGGTGCCTTTCTCCGGCTCGCCGCGCCCGTGCAGTTTGATTCACCTGATGGCAAGCCAGTCGACTTGCTGTTTGTGCTCCTGGTTCCCGAATCCGCCAATGAACAGCATTTGCAGTTACTGTCTGAACTCGCTCAAATGTTTTCCAGCCGCAAATTCCGGGAGCAACTCTACGCCGCAGCGGATGCCTCCGCGCTGCAGAAACTTTTTGCCGACTGGCAGGAGTAAGGCACGATGACCCAAGAACTCATCATTGCCGAACTGTACGAACGCAATCGCGAACGCCTTGAGCTGAGTTGGACCTCTGGTGACCTTAATCGTGCCCTGGAAATCAAGGACGAAACCATCTCGCCTGCCGACCTAGTCGGCCATCTCAACCTCATTCACCCCGAGCGCCTGCAAATCATTGGCTCACCGGAAATCGAGTGGATCAGCCGCATTGATCAACAGCGCGCACGTTACCTGATTCAAGAAGTGCTTGATGCGCGACCGCCGGCTATTATTGTTGCCGATGGCTGCGCGCCGACCGACGTGATCCGCACACAGTGTGAAATTGGCAATATTCCGCTATTCACCACGCCCACCAGCGCGGCCCGCGTCATTGATAGCCTGCGCGCCTATGTCTCGCGACAGATGGCTGAAACCACCACGCTGCACGGGGTGTTCATGGACGTGCTGGGCATGGGCGTGCTCATCACCGGTGATTCCGGGGTCGGCAAGAGCGAGCTCGGCATTGAACTGATTTCGCGCGGTCATGGCCTCGTAGCGGACGACGTGGTGGAAGTCTCACGCGTCGCGCCCGATATTCTCGAAGGTCGTTGCCCGGAGTTGCTCAAAGATTTTCTGGAAGTGCGCGGCCTTGGCCTGCTCAACATCCGCACCGTCTTTGGCGAAACCGCCTGCCGGCGAAAAATGCGTCTGCGCTTGATCGTGCATTTACAGCGTCCGATCCCGGGCGTGCCTGAAGCGGCGCGACTGCCGCTGGGCGCCCAGAACGAAGCGATCCTCGGTGTCCAGATCCGGCGGGTCACCATACCAGTTGCCGCCGGGCGCAATCTCGCCGTCCTGCTTGAGGCAGCGGTACGCTCGACTATTCTGCTGATTCGCGGCATCGACAGCATGCAGGAATTTCTTGACCGCCAGCAAGCCGCACTGGAACAAGACAGCAATTAACTTTTCTTCCGGAGAGACCTCATGAAAAATATCACGCTCATCGCACTGTCCTCGCTGTTTATCGCTAACGTCGCCTTTGCGCAAAGCTGTGAAGAAAAAGCCGTTGGCAAAAATGGCAAGCCGCTCGCGGGTGCCGCCAAAACAGCGTTCATGAAGAAATGCGAAAAGGACAACCCTGCGCCCGAAGCCAGCGCAGGCACCGATGGCAAGACAACACAGCAGAACAAAATGAAGACCTGTAATGCCGAAGCCACCGGTAAAAAAGGCGACGAGCGCAAGGCCTTCATGAAAGAGTGCCTGAGCAAGTAAACTGCGTCTCACTCCCTCACAGGAGCCGTCCCGTTACAGCGGGGCGGCTTTTTTCCTTCTCGCCTCCTTATTCTGACAATTGCCATGCGCGCCAGCCAGTTTTTCATCCGTACCCTCAAAGAAGCCCCCTCTGACGCCGAAGTCGTCTCGCACCAGCTCATGACCCGTGCGGGCATGATCAAAAAACTCGCCGGCGGCATCTACAACTACATGCCCATGGGCCTGCGCGTCATTCGCAAAATCGAGGCGATCATTCGTGAAGAGATGAATACCGCCGGCGGCATTGAGCTACTCATGCCGCTGGTACAGCCCGCCGAGCTGTGGCAGGAGACCGGCCGCTGGGACAAGATGGGGCCGGAGCTGCTGCGCGTC
>CAZFSH010000243.1:0-4703 GCA_964521935.1 uncultured Propionivibrio sp. | reverse complement strand
TGCTCGCCAGTCGATTGCGCAAGCCCTGAAAGAAGCGCTCGACCAAACCCTTGGCCGCGCCATAGACATAATTGCTCTGCCGGCCACGGTCACCCGCCACTGAGCCAATAGCGGCCAGACAACCGCTACCCTGCGCCTCGAAGACGTTGGCGAAGCGCGCCGCCAGCGCCACGACGCTGGTGCCATTGGTGGCAATCTCGGCGAGCATGGCTTCAACCGAAGCTTGGCACTGGGCTTGATCAGGTAGCGAACCGTGAGCAATCAACACGGCGTCGATGCGACCTAAAAATGCCGTCGCGGCGGCAAACATCGGTTCATGCTGCGCGAGGTCGGTCGCATCCATGACAAAACTACTCACGGCTTCATCGCCCCCGGCACGAATGCGCAGATCATCGGCAATGCTGCCCAACTGTGCAGCATTACGCGCAACCAAAAACAGGCGCGCGTTCTGCGCCACCCAGAGCCGGGCGCACTGTTCGGCAATCGCTGAGGTGGCGCCGATGAGGACAATATTTTTCATGAGGTCTCCATAACCCGTCGCCAGAAGCTGGACGAAAACGCCGGGTCGATATGTTGCGCGAATTGCGCGAGTTGGGGATAGCCTTGGCGGAATAACGCCGCCGGCATGCGCGCATCTTTGGCGGGATACAGCCGCCCACCAACGCTGGCAATAATGGCGTCAAGGCGGGCGAACAAGGTGTGCGTGAGCTGCTGACGATTGGGGAAATCCAGCGCCAGATTGAACCCGGGCATGGGGTAGGACAACAAACCGGGACTGGGCACATCGCCAAAGGTTTTCAGCACAGCGAGAAACGAGCCTTGATGCGCGTCCGCAATGGCGCGCAATATCGCGCGCAATGCATCGAGGCCGCCGGCAAAGGGCAGCGCGCACTGGTACTGATAAAAGCCGGGGCGGCCATACAGACGGTTCCACTCCAGAATACCGTCCAGCGGGTAAAAAAACGGCTGGTAATGCACGAGGCCCTGGGCGAGCGGGCGATGGAAATACAGGGTGTTGAACGCGCGCAGGCTCAGTGCATTGACCGGTGAAATGGGCAGCGCACTGGACAACAGTTTCGGAACCCGAAATGGCCTACGGGGAGAGACCTCCGGCTGCGTAGCGGCGACGTGATCGCCGGTAATCAAAATGCCGCGCGGCTCTTTTGCCAGGCAATCAATCCAGGCGACCACATGCTCGTTCGCGACTTCCGCCTTGCGGTTCAGGGCGACAAATTCGTCCAGCGAGGCGAAGCGCGTTTGCGTTTGCTGCAGCCACGGCCCGGGAACGCGCGCCAGTTGAATCTCCACCCAGCTGATCATGCCGGTGAGCCCCAGCCCGCCTATCGTGGCAGCGAACAGGTCGGCATTTTCCGCCGGCGCGCAACACAAACGCTGACCATCGGAACGCAACAGCTCGAAGCCGCGCACATGGCGCCCAAAGCTGCCGGCGCGGTGGTGGTTTTTGCCATGCACATCGTTCGCGACGGCACCACCCAGGGTGACAAAGCGCGTGCCCGGAGTCACGGGCAGAAACCAGCCGGCGGGTAAGCTAAGCGTAATGATATCGGCCAGCAGCACTCCCGCCTCGGCGCGCAACACGCCAGTGGCCGGGTTGAATGCGATGAAACGATCGAGCAGCCGGGTGTCGATTTCGCTGCCCCCAGCGTTCTGGCACACGTCACCATAGCTGCGCCGGTTACCCACGGCGAGGCAGCTAGTGGAGAGACGATGACGATCGCCGGGTAAGCCCGCATGGCGGCTGACGGCCGCAAGGCGCTGCTCAGGCGGTGACACCGGCAGATTGCCCCAGGCGCTCATCGGCGCTCCTCCACGATCATCACCGTAAGCGGCGCCGCAAGCGCAGCAGCGCAGTAAGCGCAAGCGCGCCCAAGGCAACGGCAAACCATAAGGTCGCCAAACGTGTGATCAGCGTGGCCGTCACAGCGGCGCTCTCCGGCATGCCCTGCCAGGCAAGCAAGCCGATCATGACCAGCTCACTGCCGCCCAAACCACCGGGCAAAAACGAGAGCGCCCCCGCGAGCATGGCAAAGGCATAAATGAACACCGCCATGGGCACATCAAGCGGCTGCCCGAGAGCATGCAGCAGCCAATAAAACGCCAGCGCTTCGGCGCCCCACGCGAGCAGGCCGAGCGTGAGTGCATAGAGCATGGTCGGCGTGGCAAAACAGCGACGAAACTCGACCATCATGTGGCAGACACGGGCCACGCTGCTGGCCCAGCGTGCCGGGTGCTGTTCAGACCACCGCGCCAGCTGATCCAGCCAACGCTCCTGGCGCACAAACACGATGACGGCCAACACACCCACCAAGGTCGCGACAATCAGCGTTTCGCCGGCGGAGTAACGCCCCAGCACCAGCGAACTAAGCAGCGCGATGGCGAGCAAATCCACGGCGCGCTCGGCAAAAAAAGCCGCCGTACTAGCCGCCAGCGACAAGCCATACGGCTTGAGAAAAATGCCGCGCAACAACTCGCCCACCTTGCCCGGCGTCACGGTCAAGGCAAAGCCGGCGAAATAAATTTGTGCCGACACACCGGCCGGAGGCTCGCTGCCCAACTGCTTCAAGTAATGCTGCCAGCGCAGCCAGCGCAAGGCGTAATTGACCAGCGAGAGCAGCAACATGCCCAGGATCACGCTCATCCCGGCCTGCTCGACCGAGGCCAGCACATCGCGCCAGCCCGCCCACAAAGACAAGCCCAGATAGCCCAATGCCGCCACCACGACAACGATGCTCGCCACGCGCAAACGGCGGTGCAACCAGGCATCGCTGAACGAGCTGTCACGCTCGCTCATGACGGGTTTATCTTCACCGCTTATTGGCGTCATCGCTGGTTTGTGTCATCCGACATGGCTGTGGGAATACGCACACCCAGCGCCTGCCAGCCGGCTACGCCCATCTCCCGGGCGAGACGGATATTGCGTTCGTAAATATCCGCCGCATCGGGGATGGCCGCCGTGGCCCGCGCCAGACTCGCTTCGCGAATCAGATGCAGCGTCGGGTAGGGCGAGCGATTGGTGCAGTTGGCCAGATCGTCGGGACCATCGGCATCCTCAAACACATAGTCGGGATGGAAGCTGGCGATTTGCAGCGTGCCCACCAAACCATAGGTACGCAGGCTGACTTCAGCGAGATCGAGAAAATCGAGAAACTCGGCGAAATCGTCGAGCAGGCGCGGCACCACCAGCAAGGTCGTGTCGGTCTGCGCCGGGTCGACCTCGCGCAAGTGCAGCAACTCCTGCTCCAGTTGGTCGAGCAAGGCAGCATCGGTCTTCGCCTCGCTGACCACATAACGCACCTGCCCCTTGACCTGCACGCTCTTGGCAAAGGGGCAGAGATTCAGGCCGATGACCGCGCGATCGAGCCAGTCGCGCGTGGCCGCAATAATCTCGTCAGCGGTGGTGTCAGGATTGGCGTCAACCATGAATCAGAGTTTGTCCAATGCCGCCGCCAGATGGCCAACCGTGCGCTCAACATGATGAATCTTGTCCAGCCCGAACAAGCCAATGCGGAAAGTTTTGAAGTCGGCTGGCTCATCACACTGGAGCGGCACGCCGGCCGCTGTCTGCAAGCCCAGGCCAAGGAACTTCTTGCCGTTCTGAATCTCGGCATCGTCGGTATAGCTGACCACGACACCGGGCGCCTGAAAGCCGGGCGCAGCAACGCTGGGGTAGCCCTTGCTTTCGAGCAAGGCACGGACCTTCTGGCCAAGTTCCAGCTGCTCGTCACGCACCTTGGCGAAACCATAGGCCTCGGTTTCGCGCATGATGTCGCGCAAGCGGGTCAGCGCGTCGGTAGGCATGGTCGCGTGGTAGGCGTGGGCGCCACTTTCGTAGGTTTCCATGATCTGCAGCCACTTCTTCAAATCGGCGGCAAAGCTGGTGCTGGTGGTGGCATCAATGGCGCTACGCGCGGCCGGGCTGAGCATGACCAGCCCACAGCACGGCGAGGCGCTCCAGCCCTTTTGCGGGGCGCTGATCAGGATGTCGACACCGGTCGCGACCATATCCACCCAGATCGTGCCCGAGGCGATACAGTCGAGCACAAACAAGCCGCCCACCGCATGCACCGCGTCGGCCACGGTACGCAGATAGTCATCGGGCAGCATCATGCCGGCAGCGGTTTCGACGTGCGGGGCAAACACCACATCGGGTTTGAATTCCTTGATCGCCGCGACCACCTCGGCAAGCGGCGCCGGAGCAAAGGCTGACTTGGGCGCTTCGGCAATGCGGCGCGCCTTCATGACGCGCGCTTCCGCCGGAATAGTGCCCATCTCGAAAATCTGCGTCCAGCGATAGCTGAACCAGCCATTGCGGATCACCAGACATTTCTTACCGGTGCCGAACTGGCGCGCCACCGCCTCCATACCGAAGGTGCCGCTACCGGGTACGACGATGGCCGAGTGCGCGTTGTAGACCTTTTTCAGTGTCGCGGAAATGTCTTTCATGACCCCCTGAAACTGGCGCGACATGTGGTTGAGTGCGCGGTCGGTATACACCACGGAAAATTCAAGCAGACCGTCGGGGTCGACGTTGGGAAGCAAGGCAGGCACGAGAGAACTCCTGAACGAAAGGTGGAGGAAGTGTGAAAAGTCAGTCGCGCGACCACAGGAAGTCCAGGTTCGGATGGGACGGCGCCATGAAGCTGCGCAGTCTAGCGGCAGAGGCGCCCGTGCGGCTAGGCGTC
>CAZFSH010000242.1:0-4726 GCA_964521935.1 uncultured Propionivibrio sp. | reverse complement strand
GCCGGGGCAGCCTTGGCAGCAGGCTTAGCGGCAGATTTTGCAGCGCCGATAGCGTTCATGGCGTTGTTCGATACTTTCGACAGTTGCTCAAATGCAGCGTTAGCGGCGGCAACGGCCTGATCAACCGACTTGCGTACATCGGGCACGCCAGCGGGCAGGTTCTTGACCAGATTTTGTACGGCATCGGTCAGTTCGTTTTTGCTCGAGGCCAGCTGCTCAGACAGAACACGCGAGAACTCGCTGCGTGACTGGTTGGCGATGCCAGCAACCTTGCGTGCCACTTCGACCACGCGCTTGGCGGTTTCCTGAACGTATTTGGTGTTGATCTTGACCAGATCCTGCGGGGTGCGCACTTCGGCGTGCGCTTTCGCGTTAGCGACGGTCGAATCAAAAATGGCGCGGGCCAGATCAGCTTGCAGGCTGAGCACACGCTGGGAGTTGTCAATCGACAGGCGAGCCAGCTTCATGGCGGCTTCGACATTGCGACGATTGAGTTCGGAAATGCCTTGTACTTTGTTTTGTGCTTTTTTCTTGGTAGCCATGTTGGTGTCCTTAGAGAAATGAATGGATAGATTCAATTTTTTGCAGGCCGATTTATAGCACCTACTTGGTGCCACAAACTCCGCGAATCCCCGTTTTCACTAGGTGTCCCACTCTAAGGTTTTGCGCACGGCATGTCGCCAGTGGGCGAGTTTTTCGGCGCGAGCCGATGTTGACAGCATCGGCTCAAAACGCCGTTCCAGTTGCCAGTGTTGCGCGATGTCGGCGGTTGATGGCCAAACGCCAACAGCCAGCCCGGCAAGGTACGCGGCACCCAGTGCGGTGGTTTCGGTGATCGTTGGCCGCAGCACGGGAACGCCGAGCAGGTCGGCTTGCAACTGCATCAGGGTGTCGTTGCGGGCGGCACCGCCGTCAACGCGCAACTCGGTGAGCGTGACGCCCGAATCCTTTTGCATGGCATCGAGCACGTCGCAGGTTTGCAGGGCAATGGCGTCGAGCGCGGCGCGGGCAATGTGGGCGCGCGTGGTGCCCCGTGTCATGCCCGAGAGCGTCGCGCGGGCGTCGGCATTCCACCAGGGCGCGCCCAGTCCGGCGAAGGCCGGTACGAGGGTGACGCCGCCACTGTCGGGCACGCTGGCCGCAAGCGCTTCAACCTCGGCCGCGTGCGCGATGATGCCCAGGCCATCGCGCAGCCACTGCACGGTGGCGCCGGCCATGAACACGCTGCCTTCAAGCGCATAGCTTGGGCAAAAATCAGTCGCTGTAGTACGGCTCGTGGAGCGGTGCAGTTGCCAGGCAACGGTAGTCAGCAGACGATGCGTGGACGCGACCGCGTGCTCGCCGGTGTTCATGAGCATGAAGCAGCCGGTGCCATAGGTGCTTTTGGCCATGCCTGGCGTCAGGCAGCTATTGCCGAAGGTGGCCGCTTGCTGGTCACCGGCGATGCCGGCAATGGGTACGGCGCTGCCTAGCCAATGGGCGGCGGTGTCGCCAATGACGCCGCTACTGGCGCACACTTCAGGAAGGATGGCGCGCGGAATGTTGAACAGTTGCAAGAGTTCATCGTCCCAATCACCGGCGTGGATATTGAAGAGCAGGGTGCGCGAGGCATTGCTGACATCGGTGAGATGCTGGCGACCATCGGTGAGTTTCCAGATCAGCCAACTGTCAATGGTGCCAAAGGCAAGCTCGCCGCGTGCGGCTCGGTCGCGCAGTCCGGGGGTGTGGTCAAGCAGCCAGGTCAGTTTGCTGCCCGAGAAATAGGGATCGAGCAAGAGACCAGTTTTTTGTTGCACCATGGCCTCATAGCCGGCGTGACGCAGGGCCTCGCAGGCCTCGGCGGTGCGACGGTCTTGCCAGACGATGGCGGGCGCGACCGGCTGGCCGGTGCTGCGGTCCCACACCACGGTGGTTTCACGCTGATTGGTGATGCCGATAGCGGCGAGATCGCTGGCAGCCAGTTTGGCCTTGAGCAGGGCGCCGACGGCCACTTCAATCTGGCTTTGCCAGATTTCCAGAGCGTCGTGTTCTACCCAGCCAGCGCGAGGGAAGTGCTGGGTAAATTCGCGCTGTTCCATGGCGCAGACATGGCCATCGCTATTGAAAATGATGGCGCGTGAGCTGGTCGTGCCTTGGTCGAGCGCCAGCAGGTACTTCATCAGCTGCACACCGTGTTGCGTCCGGCGGCCTTGGCCGCGTAAAGCCGCTCGTCAGCGGCATTGATGAGCGTGCTGGCAGTGGTGTGGTTATCGGGAATTTGACTGGCGATACCAACGCTGATGGTGACGCAGTCGTGGCTGGCACCGGGGGCTTGGGGGATCGCCAGTTCGCGAATGGCTACGCGCAGGCGTTCGGCCACGCGACGGGCATTTTCCAGGTCACCGCCGGGAATCAGGATGGCAAATTCTTCGCCGCCGTAGCGCGCTACCAGATCGCCCGCGCGCGCTAGCGTGGTGGCGAGGGAGCTGGCCACACGACTTAGGCAGATGTCGCCTTTGCCGTGGCCGAAATGGTCGTTATAGGGCTTGAAGTGGTCAACGTCGAGCAATAACAATGTCAGCGGCAGGCTACTGCGCTGGCAGCGGCGTAGCTCGACTTCAATGGTTTCGTCAAAGCGGCGGCGGTTGGCGATGCCGGTCAGGCTATCGACGTGGGCCAGCTCCTCCAGCATGTCGGCGCGCCGCTTGAGCGTCAGGTGGTTGCGTACCCGCGCCCGCACGATGGGCAGGTGAAATGGCTTGGAGATGTAGTCGACCGCGCCAAGGTTGAGACCTTTTTCTTCGTCCTCCTGGGTGTCGCGGGCGGTGACAAAGATCACCGGGATGCGGGAGGTAGCGGAATTGGCTTTCAGTTCGCGACAGACGTCAAAGCCGTCCATGCCGGGCATCATGACGTCGAGCAAGATCAAATCCGGTGGCGATTGCAGCGCTACGGCAATGCCCTCGGCACCCGAGGTCGCGACCTTGAGTTTGTATTCACCGCGCAGGGCTTCGGCGAGCACCTGAATATTGGCCGGTACATCGTCAATGATCAGGATCGAGCAGGCGTCAAGCAGGCCGCTGCTGCGGGCATCGTGATCGCTACTTTTGGTGAGAGCTTCGCTGGGCATGAGAGATGAGTGTAGGTCAGTGCGTGTGAGACAGGTTGGTGAAGTTTATTCTTCCTGCAGCGCTTGGATGATATCGGCGAGCAGTAACTGCGCTGCCGCGTAGTCATATCGTGCGATGGCGGCTTCAAGGCGGGCGGCGCGGGTCCCGGCGATATCGCTCAGGGTTGTGCGCAGTTCATTCAGCTCGCTGACGGAAATAAAGTCATGGCCAGCCAAACGTTCTTGCAAGGCGTGCAGACGTTGGCCAAGTTCGTGGGTTGTCGTTGCCGAGGTACTTGTTGTCGCTGGGGTAGCCAGGGTAGCTGAGGCCGGCAGCGCATTGATCTGCGCTTGGCGACTCGCCGGGGCGATTTGTTCCACCAGGGTTTCGATCAGCACCAGCGGTTGCACAGGTTTGGCCACATAGGCATTCATTCCGGCTTCGAGACAGCTTTCCTGATCATGCGTGAGCACGGCGGCTGTGACGGCAATGATGGGGAGCTTCGCCCAAGCGGGATTCGCGCGAATGGCCCGGGTGGCAGTGAAACCGTCCATCACCGGCATTTGCAGATCCATGAGGATGGCGGCAAAGGCTTGTGCCGCCGGATCGTGCTTCTGCCGGTCAGCGAGCTGATTGAGTAAATCGAGTGCTTCCTGACCATGCTGTGCCACGGTGACATGCAGCTTCGCGCGCTGCAGTAGCCGGGTGATGACCATTTGATTCACCCGGTCGTCTTCCACCAGCAGAATGTGTGCGCCAGCAATGGGTTGCGCGCGGGCTTCGAGGTCGATGCGGGCTTTGCTTTGCCCGTGCATTTTGTTTGCTGACTCTTCTGATTGCGGGTGAACGTGGACCTCGCCGCGGGCTTTCAGCGGCAGTTGTAGCGTAAAACTGCTGCCGTGACCGGGTACGCTGGTGACCGTAATCGCGCCATTCATGAGCGTGGCCAGCCGGAGCGAAATGCTCAGGCCCAAGCCAGTACCGCCATAACGACGAGTAATCGAGCCATCCGCTTGCTCGAAGGGGCGGAACAGTTGCCCCAGTTCGCTGTCGTTCATGCCTATGCCGGTGTCGCTGACGCTGAAATCGAGCGTGACGGTGTCGTTTTCAGTGCTGGAAAAGTCAGCCGCTGTGGCACGGTGCTCAGCATTGCTGTGGCGGGTAATGCGCAGGCTGACAGCACCGCTATCGGTGAATTTGATGGCGTTGGAGATCAGATTGACGATGATCTGACCAATGCGCACCGAGTCACCCAGCACGCGCGCCGGTACGTCGGGTGCAATCTCGGTTGTCAGCGTTAGCCCTTTCGCCTCGGCACTTTGGCGGAATATGCCCAGCACCCGCGCGGTGATGTCGCGCAGGGAAAACTCGTGCGCTTCGATGGTCAGGCGGCCAGCTTCGATCTTGGAATAGTCGAGAATGTCATTGATGATTTCCAGCAGTGCGTTGGCCGATACGACCATTTGCTGCAGGTATTCGCGCAGCGTGGCATCGGCAGTGCGGTCTATGGCCAGCTGCGCCAAGCCGATGATGGCGTTCATCGGCGTGCGGATTTCATGGCTCATGTTGGCGAGGAATTCGCTCTTGGCCCGGTTGGCCTGCTCGGCCATGCGCATGCCGTCTTCCAGCGCCTTGCC
>CAZFSH010000241.1:0-4730 GCA_964521935.1 uncultured Propionivibrio sp. | reverse complement strand
GGGAACTTACGGGAGTATTAGCGTCGCTTACGGTAGCGGAGTTGGTGCGGCTGCCGGTCCCGTAAGTCTGCGTGCGGACAGCAGTGTGGCGGTCGATGGTTCGGTGGCTGGTGCAGCGGTGGATATTCAGGGTGGCCTGGCCAGCCTGAGCGGTAGTCAGATATACATCAGCGGTACCGTGTATGGTGGCAGTACGGTGGCGATCGCCAACAGCTATGGTGGCGTGGATCTCGCTGGTTCGCGTATCAGCGCTTACGGAGGGCAAACTGCGACGGCACTGGATATCACCACTGCGTTTGGCGACATCAACTTGGGTACGGCAAGCTTGTATGGCTACGGTGGCGTGAATATTGATACCGTTGGCAAAGGTCGAGTAACAACCTTCGGTGTTGGAGCGCCACCTATCCCGGCGGCCGGTCAGATAATGCAGTCGGCAGGTGGTAGCGTTCGCGGCAACGCCGTCGTCATTCATGCGGTCAAAGACATTAGTTTGGCCGGAGCTGTCCGCGCTGAGCAGTCAGCTGCGAGTATTTCCGCCAGCTATGCTTCGGGGCTGGTCAGCAAAACCGTCAATGTGGCCTCGGTGTATGGCGCGAGTGTGCGCGTTGAGAACGATCAAGGGGGCATCAACTTGCACGGCAATTTGACGGCGTTCGCAGGGCCGGTTGAGGTCTATGCACAAGGTAACCTTGTTCAGGACGCCGTGTCGACGATTAGCAGTCGTGACGTCGTTTCAGCGCACGACTCAACAATTAGCGTTTACGCCGGTGGAGACAGCCGTTTGCTCGGCACAGTGGATGCAGGAACTGGCTATGTCGCCCTGGCAGGGGGGGATGACTACTGGACAGAAACCTGGCACCCCGGGAAATCGCTGGAAATCGGGGGCAATGTGTATGGCGGAAACCTGTGGTTAGCGGCTGGTGGCGCAATCCTGGACGCCCAAAGCAACGGCACTACCGCCGGGAACGTCTTTGCCACCAATTCGGTTTACTTGTATAGCGTCTATGGGGGAAGTTTGGGTGGCCTAGCCATCAGTGCCGATGTGGGTAACGCGGCATCAATTTATGCCCATGTGGCGGACTATTACCCCGCCAGTTACGGTGGCATTCGCATCAATACCGTAGGCATCAATAATCCGTCATCTGTGTATTTGTATGATGGCAGCCAGCAAGCCAACGGCAGCGCCGGCGTGACGTATTCGACCGCGAATTCCATCTACGGCGGCTATTTCAATTTGCATACGGTCTACGGCAATGCGGTGCTGACCAGTACTGGCAATATTGACCTGACGGCAGCAACGGTAATGGGTGAGGATTCCGTTTCACTGGGCTCGACCTATGGCAATGTTCAGATGGCCGCAGGTGGGCATCTCAACCTGACTGGGGTAGACGCCTATCTTGATAGCAATGGTCAAGCCTTGCTCTGGGGCGAGCAATCGCTGACACTGAGCGACGTGTATGCGCACAACGGATTGTCCGGCAATCTCTCTATTGGGTCGGGAGGCGCTAGCTCAATTGACGGCAGTAACGTCTATGCCTCTCAGGGAAGTGTTGGTCTATTTGCGGGCACGGCGGGCGTGACACTGACCAATTCGTCGATTGCTGCGAACGAAGATGTCGGTGTGTGGTCCAGCGGAGTGATTAGTCTGAACAGTACCGACATTCGTGCAGGCTATGGCTCGTCTGGTGGGGATATCTATCTCGGGAGCGTGAGCGCTGCCAGCTTTAAAAATGGTGTCAGTTCCCCGAATAGTGCTGCGGCCTATTGGGTGTCGCTGGATAACGATTCCGATATCTATGCCTACGGCCCCTACAATGGTGGCGCTTATAGTCCGACGTCTGGCCGATACGGAGCGATTCATGTTCGTAGTGCGACCGACCTGACCCTGAACGACGGCAGTAGCCTGAACGCTTATTACGACCTGAATGTGCGCTTGGAGGGGAGCAATTCGCGCTTTTGGGTTAATGATGGCGCTCCGGAAACGCAATCGTTGGTTTGGACGAATAGCGGTCTATATGGCGATTCCACCTATGTGACATTTACCCAGAGAAACTCCGGCGGCATCTATGTTGATGGCGTGGCGGTGAGCGGCACTAGCGGTACTAATGGCTATGTAGCGAATTCAGGCAGTGGTTTCTACGATGGCGTAGATGGCGATGGTCCTGCTGCTGACCCGACCGGAGCGCACGTTATTGTCACCTACCCGGTGACGACTACTGCAACGGTAGACCCGTGCAAGATTACCCCCAGTTTGTGTGCGCCCCCGGTTCCCGCTGCCCAACTGTCGGCAGCGAAAGACGCGCCACCGCCAATAGTGACTCCGCCGCCAACAACAGGTAGTGGCCCAACTCAACCGCTTTCGCTTACGCAGACAGTCGGTGGTGGCGCCGGGACATTTGGCAACGAGCCACCTCCGCCAACCAATAGTACGCCGCCAAGCGGCACGGAACCGGCAAATGGCAATACTCAAGAGTCGGCGAAAGATGCACCAAAGGACTCCACCAAAGAACCTGTAAAAGAAGCGAGCAAGGAAGACGAAAAGAAAGACAAGGACGAGAAGAAAGATTCCGACAAACAAGGTGAGAAGAAAAATGAAGAGAAAACTAAAAAACCCGTTGCCCAGTGTTCGGCATAGTTCAGCAATGAAAAGTGTGCGGATGCTGGCGCTACTGGCTGGCTGGCTGACCTGTGCGGGCTCCGCTTTTGCCGGCGTTGCGGGCACGATTACTCACTTGTCGGGCACCTTGTCGGTCAAGCGCTCGGATGGCGCAACGCGTCTCTTATCGGTGAAATCTGAGGTGATGGAAGGCGATCTTCTTTCTACCGAAGCAGAAACCTATGCACGCATCAAAATGAGCGATGGCGGTGAAGTGGTCATGCGACCGGGCACGCAGTTGAAGGTAGAGAGCTACGTGTACAACGAAGCGAAGCCGGGTAGCGATAACGTAGTGCTATCGATGCTTAAAGGCGGCTTGAGGGCTGTTACCGGTTTGGTCGGCAAGCGAAATCAGGACAAAGTGAATTTCACCACCAACACTGCCACAATCGGTATTCGCGGCACGCACTTTGGTGCGTTACTCTGTCAGGGCGATTGCGCTGGTGTGCCGACGGTATCGGGTGTCTCGCCTGCAGATGGCCTGCACGTCGATGTGGCGAGTGGCGCCGTGGTGGTGTCCAACGCCGGTGGTCAGCAGGTGATCAACACCGGGCAGTTTGGTTACGTGCAAAACCCGCAATCACGTCCGGTAGTCGTGCCGCCTAACCAGGGCATTCAGGTCACCATGCCTAACTCGATTGCACAAAACAAAGGCTCTGGGGGGGGCATCGGCGATAGCGGTGCCAGCGAGTGCAAGATGTAGGTGGGTGTAGGCGGACGTAGGTGGACGTAGGCGGGCCGGAAGGTCCGCATTCCGTAATGATGGCCCAGGCTGCTATCGGATAGCGGCCAGCTCTTTAGCCCGACTTCCCCCGCCTTGCCAACGCCTCGCGCCCCGACAGAATATGGGCATGCATGCGGTGATGGGCTAGCGCCGCGTCGTTTAGTCGCAGCGCGTCGAGAATGGCGCGGTGCTCTGCCAGTGACTGGCTGATACGCCCGGTCATGCGCAGTGAATCGCGTCGTGTCAGCTTGATCAGCTTGCGTGCATCGTTGATTAACTGAGCTAGATACTGGTTGCCGGCGATGGTTTGCAAATCCTGGTGAAAACGCTGGTTGGCGTTGAAAAAGCCATCGATATTTCCGGTTGCGGCATGGTGCTCCAACTCGTCATGCAGCGCTTGCAGGCGCGAAAAGTCAGTCGCTGTGAGACGGCGCACGGCTTCTTCGGCGACCTTGGCTTCGAGCAGGGCCATGACCGGGAACACTTCGTCGATGTCCTTTTCCGAGAGCTCGACCACATAGCAGCCGCGCCGTGGTTTGAGGTCGACCAAGCCCTCGGCGGCGAGCACTTTCAGGGCTTCGCGCATGGGCGTGCGACTGATGCCATATTCCAGTGCCAGCGCTTGCTCATCCACCCAACTGCCCGGCGCCAGTTCGTGCGCGAAGATGCGGGCGCGCAAACGTTCTGCCACCTGAACGTACAGGGCGGGTGAGGTGAGGTTTTCGGTTAGTGGTGGCAGCGACACGATTTCACTTATTGCGCTCATAATTATGAATGCAGTATTATGGGGCAATGCAGCAAAGTCAAGCGGCGCATAATCAGGCGCCCATGATCATCGTTGATGGCAGCTTTTTTACTACTGCCCGATATTTACGCCCGCCGCGGCTTACGTTAAGGACACCGTCATGAGTCAATCGCCCGAACTTACTCCCGCTCAGCTTGAGGCATGGACCAAAGCCGCCGCCAAGTCAGCGCCCAATAATGATCTGACGGCGCTCAACTGGGTCACGCCCGAGGGCATTACCGTCAAGCCGCTGTACACCAAAGCGGATACCGCCAATCTGCCTTACGCCGATACGCTGCCCGGCTTTGCCCCCTACGTACGTGGCCCACAGGCAACCATGTATGCGGTGCGTCCCTGGACGATACGTCAATATGCCGGTTTCTCGACGGCTGAAGCGTCCAATGCCTTCTATCGCAAGGCGCTGGCCGCAGGTGGGCAGGGCGTCTCCGTGGCGTTCGACTTGGCGACCCATCGCGGTTACGACTCCGATCATCCGCGCGTGACCGGCGATGTCGGCAAGGCCGGCGTAGCGATTGATTCCGTCGAAGACATGAAAATTCTGTTCG
>CAZFSH010000240.1:0-4737 GCA_964521935.1 uncultured Propionivibrio sp. | reverse complement strand
CGCTGGGTCATGTCGGGGCCGAGGAAGCGGACGTTGATGGCGAACTTGCCGGCGGAGATTTCCGGGATAACGGCGTCGCTGTCACGCAAGCGAATGCGCACCAGCTGCGCGGTGCGACCGCCGAGCATGAGCTGAAAGCTGCCGCGCGTGGCGGTTTGCGCTTCAGGGCGGCCGGATGAACGCAACAAGCGCAATACGATGGCCAAGCCGGCTTCAATCGGCATCATGGGTGTGATCCAGCTGCCCAGATCTTTACGCCGCGCTTCGCCCGGTAGATGTTTCCAGTAATGGTAGCCCGGCAGGTCAAATTCACAGACACCACCGGGGATGGCGGCGCGGTTTTTGATCGCCATGAGCCATTCGTTTTCGCGCAGATACTGGCCGATCTTGCCGTGCATGGCCAGCAAAGCGGCCGACGCCTGCTCGATTTCATAGAGCGCGCCAGACAGCGCTTCTTCGGAAATATCGGGGTTATTGCGGAACGACAGCAGGATTTGCCGCTGGCGCTCCAGCTCTTGCACCAGATCAAACTTGAGATCCGCGCGACCGGCTACTTCGAGAATCTCGAACAGCGTTGTCAGCGCGATGTGGTGGCTTTCGGCGTCGTCGCTTTCCGCAAAATGGATCACCTTCTCGAACAAATCCTCGAGGCGCAAAAGGGTGCGTACGCGTTCGCTGAGAGGGTATTCGTAAGTGGTCACAAAGAGTCGGGCAGAGTGAGGTCAGGGGCTAATGCAGTGATTTGGCGCCGATTCTCGCGCAAGCGCAGCGAAAGCTCAATCATTTGCGCCCATCTGGTGCATTTTTGCCCCTAATCGAGCGATAGGCGCTGTCCAGCGCAGCTACTTGCGCGTGCAAAGCGCCAAGGTCGGCATTATTGTCGATGACGTCATGCGCCACCGCGAGCCGCTGGGCGCGCGTTGCTTGGGCCGCCATGATGTGCCGCACCTGCTCGGCAGGCAGGGCGCTGCGCTGCATGACGCGTTCGATTTGTGTGGCTTCGGCACAGTCGACAACGCAAATACGCGCCACCCGCTCGGCATAGGTGCCGGATTCGATCAGCAAGGGCACGACCAGCATGACGTAGGGCGTTCGTGGGTCTGCGCTGGCTTGGGTCACCTGCCGGTCACTTTCCGCACGAATCAGCGGGTGCAGAATGCCCTCTAGGCGCTGGCGTGCTGTCGCATCGGCAAATACCCGCTGCCGCATCACCGCGCGATTCAGGGCGCCGGCGGCGTCAATCACTTCAGGGCCGAATGCCTCGCGGATAGGTGCGATTGCCAGGCCGGCTGGGCCGGTCAGTGCGTGAGCGATGGCGTCGGTGTCGACAATCGCCGCACCATGCGCTGAAAAGGCATCAGCCGCCGCGCTCTTGCCACTGCCGATGCCCCCGGTCAGGCCGATGACGGGCGCCCCCAGTTCGCTACTCACTGCTTGGCTGCGCTTTCCGGGCAGGGCGCGTAATGCAGCGCTGCGCTGGTGGATAGGTCGGCCAACAAGTGTGCGAGCGCCTTCGTGTGCTGAGCGTCGACGCTCTCCGGCCAGTGCAGGCTGACACGGAAAGTCGACGGCGGGGCTTCGCGTGTGATCACGCGCGCGGAACGTATGCCGCGGGCGTTCAGCTCGCTCAGCTGCTTTTGCGCGGCTTCTTCGCTGTTCAAACTCGCAATCAAGACGACGAAGGGGCCATGTGTGGAGTCGGCCAGTACTTGCGCATCGGTGACGTTAAAGCGGCGCAATTCGCCTTGTTTGCGCGTGGCCAGTTCAGCGCTGTCAAGGTTGCTGATGGCCAGCCAGTAGGTCGGCGCGTTGGTGTTTTCGCTACTGACAATCTCAACGTCACGGGCGCCGCTGAAGTGTTCGCGCAGCAGATCGTGTTGCGCGGCATCGAGGCCGTCGACGTGTTGGCAGCTCATCGGTACGTTGGCGGGTAGCACACGCAGCTTGTCAGCATGTTGTTCGGTGCCGAGGCGCTCGGGTTCACGACCGGGGTCTCGGCTCCCGAGATAGCCAGCACCCCAGATGAAGACGGCGAGGTTGAGCAATACCAGCAGGAGGAAAGTCAGACGCATGAATCTGTGGCGAGAAAGATAGCAGTGGCAGGCATTTTGCCACTCATGCGTGGCGACTTTCCGCGCTAGTTTCGGCAACCCGCGCCAAGCCCTCGAGAACCAGGTCAGGCTGCAGGCGCACCGTATCACCGAGGAGCGGGAGTAAAGCCTCCGCAGCGCCGCCAGAGAGCAGGCAGGCGCAGGTCACCGACGGGGCCTGTTGCTGCAAATGCTGCAATTTCTGCAGCTGCTGGCGCATGCGTTCAATCGCGCCCACCGTTGCCGCCAGCACGCCGCTGGTGATGGCATCATCGGTGGTAATGGGCCAGGGCTGAAAGTGACCCTCTGCCAAGGGGAGTTGGGCGGTGTTACGCGCCAAGGCGCTGCGCATCAGGCTGAGGCCGGGCAGGATCAGGCCGCCATGAAAATGGCCGGTGCTATCGAGGGCGTCGATGGTGGTGGCCGTGCCAGCCATGACCACGAGACACGCTGTTGTGCATAGCCCGCGTGCGCCGATCAGGGCGGCCCAGCGATCATTGCCCAGCTGGCTGGGATTGGCGTAGCCGTTGCTCACGCCGTGACTGGCCGGCGCGCTGCGTAGCCAGGCAAGCGGAATTTGCCAGTGTGCGGCGAGTTGGGTGATGCGCTGGTTGATCGACTCCCCGGCGACGCTGCAGGCGATGATGCGGGTGGGAGCTGGCTGGACGGCGAGACGCGCAGGCACGTCGGCAAGTTCGTCGTGACCGACGGCATCGCGCAGCAACCAGTGCGCATCAGCGCGCAGACCGAATTTGACCCGCGTATTGCCCGCGTCAATACATAGAATCATGACAGAGCATTCTGCGCGCGCAGGCTGACTTCGCCTGAGAGAATGCGTTCGAGCTTGCCGTCGCTCTCGAACAGTAATGCGCCCTCGTTATCCACGCCACGGCAAATGCCTTGGCGGGGCGCGGCGAAGTCGGAGAACAGCGTCACGTGCTGATCCTGATGCGCGTGCAGCGCAAGCCAGTCGGCACGCAGCGCAGCGAAACCGCGCTCGCCGAACTGGCTGAAAGCCTTGCCGAGCTCATGCAGGATCGCGGCGAGCAGTTGCGCTGGCGGCGTGGTGTCGGGCCAGGCACTTGCTGTGGTGCGCACCTCGTCCGGCAAGTTGTCGGGCAGATGGCAATTCATGCCAATGCCGACTACCGCCGCATGGGGTGTGCCCGGCACCAGCTCGACCAAGATGCCGGCGAGTTTGCCTCCATCGAGCAAAATATCGTTGGGCCATTTGAGGCTGAGGGCTGGCGCTGAGTCGGACGCCGTACCACCGCGGCTGACTTTTTGCAGCGCGTGCACCACCGCCACACCCGCGGCGAGCGATAAACCGAGCGGCAGCGTACCCGGGGCAAAACGCCAGAGCAGCGAAAAGGTCAGGCTGTCGCCGGGCTGAGCAATCCACGTGCGGCCGCGTCGCCCACGGCCGGCGGTTTGGCGCTGGGCAATCAGCACGCTGCCGCTGCTCGCGCCTTGTTCGGCGAGTTCGCTCAGCCGTGTGTTGGTGGAGTCGCATTCCTCACGCAAATCCAGCGTAAAACGATCCGGCGGGCTGCCTGCCTCGGCCAGCCAACGCGTCAGGTCGTTCAGGTGGAGTTGGGTGTCACTCATGGGTTGGCGACTATACTTGATCAAACAATTGAGAAAAATGGTCGGAGGAAACATGATTGCTGATTTCGCCAGCATGCTGGTCTATCTTGTCGAGCCATCGAGCGTGCAGGCGAGCCTGATCCGCCACATGCTCAGCGAGCAAGGGGTGCTTAACGTCACCCATTTCGAGTCTGCCGCGCCCATGCTGGCGCAAGCCAAAGTGGCGCCGCCGGCGCTGGTGATCAGCGCTTTGTATTTGGCCGATATGCAGGGCACGGAGCTGGTGCAGCGGCTGCGCGCTGACCCGGCGACGACCGATACGCCCTTCATTCTGGTGTCGAGCGAAACCCGCCCCCAAGTGCTGGAGCCGGTGCGGCAAAGCGGTGTCTGCGGCATTTTGCCCAAGCCTTTCAGTCAGGCTCAGCTCGATAAGGCCTTGCGTGCCACCATGGACTATCTGGACCCCGAAACTCTGGCGGAATTTGACGAGGCCGATCTGGCCGCGATCAAGGTACTCATGGTCGATGACAGCGATAGCGCCCGGCATTTCATGCGCCACACGCTGGAAAACATGGGCATCGTCAATATCGTCGAAGCCAAAGATGGCAGTGAAGCCGTGGTGCTGTTGGCGGAGTCGTCGTTTGATCTGGTCATTACCGACTACAACATGCCGGAAATGGATGGCAAGGCGCTGATCGAATTCATCCGCACGCGTAGCTGGCAAAGCACGATTCCCGTGTTGATGGTCACCAGCGAATCCAACTACGGCCGTCTTGCGGCGATTGAAGAAGCAGGGGTCTCGGGCATTTGCGATAAGCCCTTCGAGCCCGCAACCGTACGCGCCTTGCTCACCCGGATATTGAAAACGGGCGAATAGCGCCGTGCCACACCGACTGAGTTTTAGACGGTATCTGCCACTTTGGTGTCGTCCAGCCCCAGTTCCTGAATTTTGCGCGTAATGGTGTTGCGGCCGATGCCGAGCAGATTGGCCGCTTCAATGCGGCGCCCAGCGGTGCTGGCGAGCGCGCGTTGAATCAGCAGGGATTCAAACTCGCGCGTC
>CAZFSH010000239.1:0-4770 GCA_964521935.1 uncultured Propionivibrio sp. | reverse complement strand
GGCTTTCGGGCTCAAATTCGGTGCTGTTGGCATCTTTCAGGCCTGCCACATGGCGCGCAAATTCGATAGTAGCCACTTGCATGCCCAGACAAATACCCAGATAGGGAATCTTGTTCTCGCGCGCATAACGAATCGCCGCAATCTTGCCTTCGGTGCCGCGCACACCAAAACCACCCGGAACAAGAATCGCATCCATCGCGGCCAGTTGCGCACAGCCACCGCTCTCGATTTCCTCCGAGTCGATGTAATGAATCTTGATCTTGCTTTCTGTGTGCATGCCGGCATGACTCAGCGATTCGGTCAGCGACTTGTACGACTCGGTCAAATCAACATATTTGCCAACGAAACCAATGTTAACCAGATGCTTGGGGTGCTCGATGGCATCAACCAGTTTCTTCCATACAGACAAATTCGCCGCCTTGGCCAAAATGCCCAGTTTGTGGCAAACAATCTCGTCGATCATCTGGTTATGCAGCATCGCGGGAATCTTGTAGATGCTGTCGGAATCGAGGCAAGAAATCACCGCCTCAAATTGCACATTGGTGAACAGCGCGATTTTGCGCTTTTCGTCTTCGGGAATCTCCCGATCAGCGCGGCACAACAGAATGTCGGGCTGAATGCCGATTTCGCGCAATTCTTTCACCGAGTGTTGCGTCGGCTTGGTCTTCAACTCGCCCGCAGTCGGAATGTACGGCAGCAGGGTCAAGTGCAAGTAACAGGCGTTGTTCTTACCTTCCTCAATGCCCATCTGACGAATGGCTTCGAGGAACGGGAGTGACTCGATGTCACCGACCGTACCACCCACTTCCACAATGGCGACCTCAGCGCCTTCGGCGCCGCGCTTGATGTTGAACTTGATTTCGTCGGTGATGTGCGGAATGACCTGCACAGTCTTGCCCAGATATTCACCGCGCCGTTCCTTCTTGATCACCGACTCATACACCTGGCCGGTAGTGAAGTTATTGCGCTTGGACATCTTGGCGCTGGTAAAGCGCTCGTAGTGACCAAGGTCAAGATCAGTCTCGGCGCCGTCTTCCGTGACAAACACTTCACCGTGCTGAAACGGCGACATCGTGCCCGGGTCAACGTTAATGTAGGGGTCTAGCTTAAGGTGAGTAACCTTGATGCCTCGCGATTCGAGAATCGCCCCGAGGCTTGCAGCAGCAATGCCTTTGCCCAGACTGGACACGACACCGCCGGTAACGAATACATATTTAGCCATGAAAATTGCCGCCAAGTTTTTCTTGGGCGGCCGCAGCGGGAAAGCCGAATGATAGCGAATTCTTGCGCGTCGCCCAAGGGTGGGAAGGCAAGTTTTAGCGAATCAAACCGTCGCGAGCGACTTCTGCGTATCCACCGGTTTGCCAGCTTGTGCGTCACGCAGACTCAAGCGATCAATCAGCGGCGTCAAATTTCCTAAGGACATCAAGTGCATATGAATCAGGCGCAACGTGCCTGACTTGAAAAGTTCGAGTACGACGGTGTCATCCAGCGCGGCCAAACGCTGCTCGTCGACCACGCACATGCCGGTCAAACGGAATTGACGACCATTTTTCAGCTGCGCCAGCGAGTCGGCATCGCGAAACAGGGCCAGCTCATCAAGACGCGCCGCCATCGCCGCGGTTGCCGTCGCGGCAGACTGAAACTCGCGTAAAAAGCCCATCGCCTGCTTCAAGGCGGGCGCAGGTTGCCCTGCGATAAACAAGGGCTCACCAGTCGCGTGACTCAAGCACGCGGCCTGTTCATCAATACAAACCACCATCTGGCCGCCTTCGCCGGCACCGATTACGAACGGGTAGCGCCGCACAAAGGCCGGCACATAGGTCGCCGACCATCGGCCGAGTGCATCGACAAACAAGTTATCGCGATCACGCAAACCCAGCATGGCGACGGGAACCACACCCGAATCGGAGCGCGCAAAAACAATGGGGTAATGCCGCGCACAGTCAGCGAATTCGCCCGACAACACCGGCACGGAGTTGCTGTGGGTGGTAAACCGATAGTTGCGTACCGGCGAAATGCGCAAGCTGGCGTGCTGCTTGTCATTCAGCGGGCTGATGTTTTGGTAGAAGAGCATCGAGGACATGGCGTTCTCCGAGCACAATAATGGTGCCATGCTACGATCTCGCTCAGCGCTCGGCTTGACCGAGTTCAAGGGGAAATGGGCGTCTAACGGATGCATCATCGTGCGCTCCCTGAAAAGTCAGTCGCTGTGGGACGGCGCATGCGAGCATTGGCGCATTGAAGCAGTGGCGGCCGCTATAATCGGCCGCTACCCAATTGAATCGAGCACCAAACGCCATGGAAGCAGAACGCATCAACGCCACCGGTAACCGCATCGCTGACCTCGCCGAGCGTCGCGAACAACTTCGGAGGTATCTTTGACTACGATACCAAGGCAGAAAAACTCGCCGAACTGAATCGGCAGCTTGAAGACCCGGGTATCTGGAATGACGCCGAAAAGGCGCAAGCCATCGGCAAGGAAAAAAAATTACTCGAAGGCACCGTCCTGACGCTGGATGCCGCCGGTCAACACCTGACGGACGCGCGTGAGCTATTTGATATGGCCAGCAGCGAAGACGACGAAGAAACCATGGTCGCCGTCGAGGCGGATCTGGACAGCGTCGAAACAGAGATCAGCGGCCTTGAATTCCGCCGCATGTTTGCCAACCCGGCCGACCCCAACAACTGCTTCATCGACATTCAGGCCGGTGCTGGCGGTACTGAAGCCTGCGACTGGGCATCGATGCTGCTGCGCCAGTACCTCAAATATTGTGAGCGCAAGGGCTTCAAGACCGAACTGCTGGAAAGCACGGATGGTGACGTTGCCGGTATTCGCAGTGCCTCGTTGAAAGTTGAGGGCGAATACGCTTACGGGCATTTGCGCTCGGAAACGGGCGTGCATCGGCTGGTGCGCAAATCGCCGTTTGACTCCTCGGGCGGCCGTCACACCTCGTTTGCCAGCCTGTATGTGTATCCGGAAATCGACGACTCGATTGAAGTCGATATCAATCCGGCCGATTTGCGCGTCGATACCTTTCGCGCGTCCGGCGCTGGTGGTCAGCACATCAACAAAACCGACTCCGCCATTCGCATTACGCACAACCCAACGGGAATCGTAGTGCAGTGCCAAAACGACCGCTCGCAGCACCGTAACCGTGCCGAAGCCATGCTGATGCTCAAGTCACGCTTGTACGAGCTGGAAATGCAAAAGCGTCGTGAAGCGGCCGACAAGCTCGAAGCCGGCAAGACCGACGTGGGCTGGGGGCACCAGATTCGCAGTTACGTGCTCGACCAGTCACGCATCAAGGATTTGCGTACCAACGTCGAGATTTCCAATACCCAGAAAGTGCTCGACGGCGACCTCGACGCTTTCATCGAAGCCAGTCTCAAACAAGGTGTCTAAATCATGACCATGAGCGAAACCACCCCCACCATTCCGCACGACGAAAACCACCTGATCGCCGAGCGCCGCGAAAAACTGGCGCAATGGCGTGCCAAAGGCAAAGCCTTCCCCAACGATTTCTCGCGCGAAAATCTCGCTGGCCGTCTGGACGAACTGTACAGCGCAAAATCCAAGGAAGAACTCGACGCCTCGCCGATCACGGTAAAAGTGGCCGGTCGCATCATGCTCAAGCGCGTGATGGGCAAAGCCAGTTTTGCGACGATTCAGGATATGTCCGGGCGCATTCAGGTGTTTGTCACGAATGACAACGTCAGCGAAGACGTGCACAAAGAATTCAAGGGTTGGGACTTGGGCGACATCATCGGTGTGACGGGTACGCTGTTCAAGACCAAGACCGACGAACTCACCGTGCATTGCACCGAGATCCGCCTGCTCACCAAGTCGCTACGTCCGTTGCCGGAAAAATTTCACGGCCTCACCGACGTCGAGCAAACCTATCGCCAGCGCTACCTGGACCTGATCACCAACGAAAACTCGCGCATGACCTTCGTCGCGCGCAGCCGCATGGTGCAAGCCATTCGCAACTACATGACGCATCACAACTTCCTCGAAGTTGAGACCCCCATGATGCACCCCATCCCCGGTGGCGCTGCGGCCAAGCCGTTCAAGACGCATCACAACGCGCTCGACATGGAGCTGTTTCTGCGCATCGCGCCGGAGCTCTACCTCAAGCGGCTGGTCGTCGGTGGTTTCGAGAAGGTGTTCGAGATCAACCGCAACTTCCGTAACGAAGGCCTCTCGCCGCGCCACAACCCTGAATTCACCATGATGGAGTTTTACGAGGCCTACTCGGACTACCGCAAGATCATGGACTTCACCGAAGGCCTGCTACGCCACTCGGCGCGCGAAGCACTCGGCACCGAAGTCTTCGAATATCAGGGCCGCACGCTGGACTTGTCGAAACCCTTCACGCGCCTGAATGTGGTTGAAGCCATCCATAAATACCACCCTGGCTACAGCTATGTGCAGCTCAACGACGCCGAGTGGCTGAAAGAAAAACTCAAGAGCTTGAACTTTGACGTGCTGCCCACCATGGGCCTTGGCTCGCTGCAGTTCGCCCTGTTTGAAGAAACCACCGAGGCCGAATTGTGGGACCCGACCTTCATCATCGATTACCCCGCCGAAGTCTCGCCGCTGGCGCGCAGTAGCGATGCCTCCCCCGAGATCACCGAACGCTTCGAGCTGTTCATCGTCGGCCGCGAGATCGCCAACGGCTTCTCCGAGTTGAATGACCCGGAAGATCAGGCCGCGCGCTTCTTGCAACAAATGAAAGCCAAAGACGCCGGCGACGAAGAGGCGATGTT
>CAZFSH010000238.1:2976-4771 GCA_964521935.1 uncultured Propionivibrio sp. | reverse complement strand
GCGCCGGCACCTGCAAATCATTACCAATGCTTTTGGTCAGCTCGGTTTTACTGCCGCGCAACAAACCCGCGAACTGGTATTCGGACAGCGTATCCGGCACGGGCGTCACCGCGCCAAGTATGGTTGCCGGATCGCAGCCCAGCACCACCGAGACGGGAAAGGGTTTACCCGGATTAGCCAGGCAATGTTCACGAAAGTCCAGCGCGCCACCACGATGGGCGAGCCAACGCATGATCACCTTGTTGCGCGCGATCACCTGCTGACGATAGATGCCAAGGTTCTGCCGGGTTTTATGCGGCCCGCGCGTCACCGTCAGCCCCCAGGTAATCAGCGGTGCCACATCACCCGGCCAGCAGTGCTGAATCGGCAGGCGTGCCAGATCAACATCCTTGCCCTCCCAGACGATCTCCTGACAGGGTGCGGAGGACACCACTTTCGGCGACATGCTCAGCACTTTTTTCAGCAAAGGCAGCTTGTCCCAGGCATCCTTAAAGCCTTTGGGTGGCTCGGGTTCTTTCAATGCCGCCAGCGTGCGGCCAACTTCACGCAACTGGGTTTTCCAGTCGCCACCCGTTGTGTCAGATGCGCCCATGCCCAACGCTACGCGCTCCGGCGTGCCAAAGAGATTGGCCAGCACCGGCATGGTATGACCGATGGGTTTTTCGAAGAGCAAGGCGGGGCCACCAGCGCGTAAAACGCGGTCGCCAATTTCGGTCATTTCCAGATGCGGGCTGACCGGGGTGGCAATGCGTTTGAGTTCGCCACGGGCTTCCAGCTGGGCGATGAAATCGCGGAGATCGGTGTAGTTCATGCCAGCAGTTTAACGGCCCGGCATTAGACGTCGAGCGGCATCGAACTTAGCGCGCGGGCTACGCACGCAAGAGATATTTTTCCAGCAGACCGGCCAGCACAGCACGGGAGGCATGCTGCTTTTCGATGAAGGTATCGATGTGGGGATTTTTGCGCACATCGTCATGCGAGAGCGCACCTGGCTGGCCGCTACGCAACACAATGGTTGGCAAACTCACGCGTTTGGCAATTTCACGCAGCCAATTGGCTACCTGAAAGCCCGAGGTCGGCTGCTCCATCACCATGTCGAGCAATACCAGATCGATGTCAGAGTGCTCACCGAGAAAGCTGATGGCCTCTTGCGCTGAATGCGCACTAAAAAACTTCAGGCCACGCCCGCCGACCACCAGTGTCTTGAGGCTGAATTCCGTAGCCAGATGCACATCGGGTTCGTCATCCACAATGAGTATGTGCCACGGTTCGGTGACAGCGGTTGCCACCTCTTCTTCATCGTCCATCAGCAAAAAATCGTCGTCGTTCATTGCCCTAACCCGCAGTCTTTTCGTCTTGTGCTGATCTTACCATCTGACTGCGCGAATCACACTTGACGCATTAGAGGCGACTAACTCTCATCCGCCGGAACCTATCCATGTATCAACAGCACCCCGATGGCAGTAAGCGGTGATCGTTGAAATGTCAGTAGCGCGACCGAAGGAAGTCCTGGTTCGGATGGGACGGCACTATGGAACTACGCAGGGAAACCGGGAATAGCGCGCGTCTCCCCGTGCTTCATCAGCCAGATGCGCTCGGGCGCAACGCCGTGTTTTGCGCACGCCGCCTGCAGGTCACGCGGCGGCTGATCAAAGGCTTCAGACGACAGTTCAAAGGTTCCCCAATGCACGCCCAGACCATGGCGGGCGTCGAGATCCTTGAATAACTGCACGCCTTCGTCCGGATTCACGTGCATCGGCGCCATGATGTCGCGCGGCAGATACGCACCAATCGG
>CAZFSH010000238.1:1243-2876 GCA_964521935.1 uncultured Propionivibrio sp. | reverse complement strand
CTGGCCCGCCGCTTTCATGCGCATGAGCGTGTCGTAATCGAGATGATCGTAGTGATTGTGCGAGATCAACACTACGTCAATGCGTGGCAGTTCTTCCGGCGTCAGCGGCGCTGGCACACGCCGCCGAGCGCCAACTTTTCCGCGCGGGCCGGCAAAGTTGCACAGCGTCGGGTCCATCAAAATATTCAGGCCAGCCACTTGCAAGAGCATGCTCACATGCCCCAACCAGGTTAGCTGCGGCTTCTCGTGACGCTGTGCCAGCAAGGCATGATCAGGCGTCACGCGCCATTGCTCAATGAATGCAGGGAAACCATCTGCGGGCGGTGGCGGCGTGAAGTGCCCGCGAATACCGCGCCACACCATTTCGTACCAAGGAAATGCGCCAATGTTCAGATCGCGATTGGTGTTGTGAAAGCGGCTCATTTGAGCAAGGGTAGGAGATTAAGGTCTACCACCAAGCCAGCAAAAATCGCCGCCCCAAACCAGTTGTTATGGCGAAATGCCTTGAAGCAGGCCATGCGCTCCCGCCCACGGATTAGCGTGTAGTGATACAGCGCCAGCACGCCAGCGATCACCAAGCCGCCATACCAACCGATGCCGTAACCGGCTTTGTGGCCGACAAAGGCCAGCAAGCCCAAGGTGATGGCGTAGCAAAGCATGATCGCCACGACATCGAAGCGCCCGAAGGTGATCGCGGCGGTGCGAATGCCAATCTTGAGGTCGTCCTCACGATCGACCATGGCGTATTCGGTGTCATAAGCCAGCGCCCAAAACACGTTGGCGGCCAGCAGCACCCAGGCCATGGGTGGCACCCGGTCCAGGGTGGCGGCAAAAGCCATGGGAATGCCGAAGCCGAACGCGATACCCAGATAGGCTTGGGGCAGCGCAAAAAAACGTTTGGTGAACGGGTAACTCGCCGCGAGAAATACCGCCACGACCGCCAGCGCCCAGACCAGTTTGGGCAAGGGCAAAATCAGCAAGCCGGCACACAGCGTCAAGCCACCGGCCAGCAGCAGCGCCTCTTTTGTGCTGACGCGGCGCGCGGCCAGCGGCCGGTCTTTGGTGCGCTCGACATGCGGATCGAAATCACGGTCAGCGTAGTCGTTGATCACGCAGCCGGCCGAGCGCATCAACAGCGTGCCCAGCGCAAACACCCAGACCAGCAGCGGGTGCGGCTGGCCATGCGTGGCGATCCACAGCCCCCACAGCGTTGGCCAGAGCAGCAGCAAGGTGCCGATGGGCTTATCCAGCCGCATCAGTTTTTCGTAGTCGTCGAGTCGGGTGCGCAGATCGGTCCAGTTCATGGACGCGGATTCTACGGGGCGCGCAGAAAAACTTCGGTAACGACGAGGCGGGCCGGACCGCGTGCAAAGAGCGCGCGGCGTGCCGTAAAGCGGTAGCCAAAAGTCAGTCGCGCGACCGAAGGAAGTCCAGGTTCGGATGGGACGGCGCTGTTGTGAAGCACTGGCGACATGGTTTGCTGTGCACGCCGGGTCAAGGGATGCCCAGCGGCCAAACGACAATAATGCAGGCCACCGGCATGAACGGTCGGATCGGTAAACAACACGGTGGCCAGTGGCCGGCGCCCCGCCCGGCGCAACAGCGCCTGCGCCGGCGCATTGGCAATCGTGTG
>CAZFSH010000238.1:0-1143 GCA_964521935.1 uncultured Propionivibrio sp. | reverse complement strand
CGGCGCGTTTGGTATTTCGGCGGGATTCTCATGCTTTCAGCAAATCCTCGCGCCCGCCCAGCCAGCGCTGCAGATGCGCTTGCGCCAGCTCGGGGTGATCGCGCAACATGATGTCGGCAGCGGCTTGCGCGGCCTCGACCATCTCGGTGTCGTCCAGACTGGCGTAGCGCAATAGCGGCAGGCCCGACTGACGCGCCCCGACAAATTCGCCGGGGCCGCGCAGTTGCAAATCTTGGCGGGCAATCTCGAAACCATCGGCATTTTCATAAATGATTTTCAGGCGCGCCCGGGCAATTTCGCCCAGCGGCGAGGCGTACAGCAAGATACAGGACGAGGCGGCGGCGCCACGACCAACCCGGCCACGCAGCTGGTGCAGTTGCGACAGACCAAAGCGCTCGGCGTGCTCAATCACCATCAAGCTGGCGTTGGGAACATCGACGCCCACTTCAATCACCGTGGTGGCGACCAGCAGCTGAATCTCGTTGCGCGTGAAGGCGTCCATCACGGCGGCCTTTTCCGCCGGCTTGAGCCGCCCGTGCACCAAGCCCACGCGGATATCGGCAAGTTCCGCCGTCAGCCGTTCGTAGGTCTCCTGCGCGGTTTGCAGTTGCAGCGCTTCGGATTCCTCGATCAAGGGGCACACCCAATACGCCTGACCGCCGGCCAGGCAGGCTGCATGCACGCGCGCCACCACTTCATCGCGGCGACCATCGCTGACCAGCCGTGTACTCACGGGCGTGCGGCCCGGCGGTAGCTCGTCCAGCACCGACACATCGAGGTCAGCGTAATAACTCATGGCCAGGGTGCGCGGGATGGGCGTGGCCGACATGGTCAGCTGATGGGCAAACTGACCTTTCTCCTTGAGCGCCAGCCGCTGGCGCACACCAAAGCGGTGCTGCTCATCGACGATCGCCAATCCCAGCAGCGGGAAATGGACGTTCTCCTCGATCAGCGCGTGCGTGCCAACAATGAGCGCCGTGTCACCGCGGCTGACTTTTGCCAGACTCAGCTCTCGGTCTTTCTTTTTCATGCTGCCCGTCAGCCATGCCACCTCCAGCCCGAGCGGCGCGAGCCAGCTGGCCAGCTTGCGATAATGCTGCTCGGCCAATATCTCTGTCGGTGCCATCAGCGCGGCCTGATAGC
>CAZFSH010000237.1:0-4773 GCA_964521935.1 uncultured Propionivibrio sp. | reverse complement strand
TTGAGCAACTCAGCGCCTTCCTGCGCAATGTGCAGTCGGCGCGCGGCAGCTTTGAGCAGAAGGTGATTGCCCAGTCGGGACGTACGCCGCAAGTATCGAGTGGCAGCTTTGCTCTGCAACGCCCCGGGCGGTTTCGCTGGTCGTATGAAAAGCCGTATTCACAATTGCTGGTCAGCGACGGCAAAACTTTGTGGAGTTGGGACCCGGAACTCAAGCAGGCGGTCAGCAAAACACTGGGCCAGGCGCTTGGCGGTAGTCCGGCTGAACTGTTGGCGGGTGCTGAATTTGACAAGCACTTCACGGTGACCGAAGGCACTGCATCCGACGGGCTGGAATTTGTTGACGCCATCCCGAAACGTGACGACAGCGGCTTTACCCGTTTGCGCATTGGCCTGGCCAAAAATCAGCCGGTGCTCATGGAGCTGCACGACAGCTTTGGGCAGATTACGCTGATGCGCTTCATCCGTTTTGAAGCGAATCCGGCGTTGTCGGGCGACGCATTCCGTTTCACCCCGCCCAAGGGCGCGGACATTATTGGGCAGTAATTTTGACTGATTTGTTTGCGGCAACGGCGGCTCCCCAGCCTTTGGCGGAGCAGATGCGCCCACAGCATCTTGATGAGGTGATCGGCCAGCGCCATCTGGTTGGGCCGGGCAAGCCACTGCGCCTGGCCTTTGAATCGGGTACGCCGCACTCGATGATTCTCTGGGGCCCGCCGGGCGTGGGCAAAACCACGTTGGCGCGCCTGATGGCCAGCGGCTTCGATGCCGAATTCACCGCGCTATCCGCTGTGTTTTCAGGCGTCAAGGATATCCGCGAAGCCATGCAGCAAGCCGAAATGATGGCGCAGCGCGGGCGGCGCACGATCCTCTTTGTCGATGAAGTGCATCGCTTCAACAAAGCCCAGCAGGACGCTTTTTTGCCCTATGTCGAGCGCGGCACCGTGACCTTCATTGGCGCCACGACCGAGAACCCCTCGTTTGAGGTGAACTCGGCCTTGCTCTCGCGCGCCGCGGTTTACGTGCTGAAAAGTCTCGACGCCGAGGATCTGGCGACGCTGCTGGAGCGTGCGCTGGCCGGGGCGATGCGTGGTCTGGACATCGAATCGGCCGCGCGCGATAAGCTCATTGCTTATGCTGACGGCGATGCACGCCGACTCCTCAATGTGTTGGAAACCCTCTCGACGGCAATGCGCGCCGCCGGGTGCCGTGTCACAACGACTGAGTTTCTGCAGGAAACGCTGGCCAGCGACCTGCGCCGCTTCGACAAAGGCGGCGATGCCTTTTATGACCAGATTTCGGCCTTGCACAAATCCGTGCGCGGGTCCAATCCCGATGCAGCGTTGTACTGGTTGGTGCGTATGCTCGACGGTGGCGCCGAGCCGCTTTACCTTGGCCGGCGTCTGGTCCGCATGGCCATTGAGGATATCGGCCTGGCTGACCCGCGCGCGCACGACATTACGCTCAACGCGTGTGCCACGTACGAGCGGCTCGGTAGCCCGGAAGGCGAACTGGCGCTGGCCAATGCCGTGATTTATCTCGCGGTGGCGGCCAAGTCGAACGCCGCCTACGCCGCCTATAATTCGGCCCGCGCGTTTGTGGCCAAGGATGCCAGCCGACCGGTGCCCGAGCATTTACGCAATGCACCGACCAAGCTGATGAAAGAGCTTGGCTACGGTGCCGACTACCGCTATGCCCACGATGAAGCCGAAGGCTATGCTGCCGGCGAAAATTATTTCCCCGAGGGCATGACGCCGCCCCCGTGGTACACGCCCGTGCCGCGCGGGCTGGAACAGAAAATTGCCGACAAGCTGGCGCACCTGCGCGAGCTTGACCGGCAGGCAACGATTAACAAGGACTGACCTCATGCTCGATATACAACTGCTCCGCAATAATCTCGCTGACGTCGCTGCACGTTTGGCCTCGCGTAAATACGTGCTCGACACTGCGGCGTTCGAGGCGCTGGAGGCGGAGCGCAAGCAGTTGCAAACGCGTACCCAAGAGCTGCAGGCGCAGCGTAATACCCTGTCCAAGCAAGTGGGCGTACTCAAGGGCAAGGGCGAGGATGCCTCCGCGGTGCTCGCGCAAGTGGCTGGTTTGGGTGACGAACTCAAAGCCTCCGAGGCGGCACTGGCCGAACTGCTGCCGCGTCTGGATGCCTTTGTGTCGGTCATCCCCAATCTGCCGCACGAAAGCGTTGCCGTTGGTCATGACGAAACGGCGAACGTAGAAGTCAGTCGCTGGGGGACGGCGCGTCAGTTTGATTTTGAGGTTAAAGATCACGTCGATATCGGCGCCCGACTCGGCCTCGATTTCGAAACCGCGACCAAAATCTCGGGTGCCCGCTTTTCCCTGCTCAAGGGCCAGATGGCGCGCCTGCACCGTGCGTTAGCGCAGTTCATGCTTGATGTGCACACCGAGGAGCATGGCTACACCGAGCTCTATGCGCCGTATTTGGTCAATGCCGAGAGCATGTTCGGTACCGGTCAGTTGCCCAAGTTTGAAGAAGACCTGTTCAAAGTTCCGCGTGCCGATGGCACCGCGCTCTACCTGATCCCGACGGCAGAAGTGCCGGTTACCAACATTGTGCGCAACGAGATTCTCGCTGCCGAGGCGGTGCCCCTGAAGTTTGTGTGCCACACCCCCTGTTTCCGTTCTGAGGCGGGCAGCTATGGTCGTGACACGCGCGGCATGATTCGTCAGCACCAGTTCGACAAAGTAGAGCTCGTGCAAGTGGTGAAACCGGAGGACTCCTGGGCGGCGCTGGAGCAGCTCACCGGCCACGCCGAGAGCATTCTGCAACGCCTCGAATTGCCCTACCGGAAAATGGCCTTGTGCTCGGGCGACATGGGTTTCTCCGCCGCCAAAACCTACGATCTTGAAGTCTGGTTGCCGGCACAAAACACCTATCGCGAAATCTCCTCCTGCTCGAATTTCGAGGCCTTCCAGGCGCGTCGTATGCAGGCGCGTTATCGCAACGAGAAAAACAAGCCCGAGTTGGTGCACACCATCAATGGCTCGGGTCTGGCGGTCGGACGCACGCTGGTGGCGATTCTCGAGAACGGCCAAAACGCCGACGGCAGTGTCACGATTCCTGCTGCCTTACGGCCTTATTTGGGTGGTGTTGGCAGCTTGAAGCCGACGCCCTGAGACGAGGCTTTCAGGCCTTGGGACGCGACGGGTTTTTTCCCGGCGCTCTTGCGTGCCGGTGAACGTGTTTGGGAGAACGGCGCGTTATGCGCCGGCTCCAGCTTGACCAGCACGCCATAAAGGTTGCGTACATTTTCCACCAGTATGACTGCTTCGCCACCACGAGCACGCCCGGACTTCAGCCGCTGGTAATACTCGGGGCGCGACATGAGTGGTAGCACGGTTTTGAGCTCATACCAGACATCGGCGTCCTTGTTCAGGCCCTTGGCGATGGCGCGCGCGCCATTAAGGTGCCCCATGCCCAGGTTGTACGCGGCGAGTGCGATCCAGAGCCGGTCAGGCATTTTTACCGTATCCGGCAATTGGTCCATCAGATTCAGCAGATAGTCCGCCCCGCCGCGAATGCTTTCTGCCGGATCAAGCCGGTTGTCCACCTTCAAGGCATCGGCTGTGTCTTCGGTCAGCATCATCATGCCGCGCACATTGGTGTACGACGTGGCCAGCGGATCCCATTTTGACTCCTGATAGGCGAGGGCAGCAATCAAGCGCCAGTCGAGCCCCGTGCGTTCCTGCGCCCGCTGAAAGTAATTACGATATTTCGGCAAAACGGTTTTGACGGCACTCAAGAAGTGATCGGCGAGCTCGGGGCTGATGCGCTGAATGTGGCCAAAATAGCTGTCGTACAGGCGCTTGAGTGAGCCATCTTTGAGCGACTCGTCAATGTAGGCATCGAGTGCGGCATGCAGGTCGCCATCAAAGGCTTCGGGGAAGGCCAATGCGAATTCGCGCTGGCCGAATAACTGCACAGCCGGTTGCAAGTCGGGCTGAAAATTCGCGGCAACGCGCATGTTCAATTCGTCGACCGCAGCCAGCGTGATGCTCCGGTTTGCCAGCATGCCGAGCAAGTCTTGCTGGGTGATGTCGTGCAGTTCAGTAATTGTCGGCTGGCTATCCTTGGGCAAGGTCTGCAAGGCGGCGGCCGCCGCTGAGCCAGCTATCGTATGCACCTCTCGCCCTGCCAGATCACCGAGCGAGTGCGGTCCCACGCTGTCCGGGTGTCGCACGACCCACAGCGGCATGCTGCTCAGCGTACGGGAGAATACGATCCCCTTGGGAGGAGGTTTGGGGTTCAGAAACGCCCCGATGTGTACGCGCCCTTCACGCACCAGTATTTCCAACTCTTCAAAGTTACTGACGGTAATAAACCGGGTCGGCACCCCCTGTTGTTTCGCAAAGCCGCCGAGAAACTCCTCGGTAAAACCGACGGCAGGTCGCCCATCCGGCAAATTAACTGTACCCGGCTCAGGAAATGTCGCGACGATCAAGGCGCCCTCTTTATCGGGCGCCTCGATACGCGTGCAGCCGCCGAGCCCTGCTGCGCCAATGATCAGCGCACACAGAAACCAGCTGGTTGCGTATAGCTGTCTCAACAGGAACATCGACCTGTTTTCCTCCACCAGCGGTTTATTAGTCTTATGGTGCCCGGAATCGGACAATGAATGCGAAATTTACCCTGCGCACGCTTCAGAATCACCCAAGCGCGTGGCTATAATACCGCGCTGTCGGAGGGGTGGCAGAGTGGTCGAATGTACCTGACTCGAAATCAGGCGTAGGTGCAAGCCTA
>CAZFSH010000236.1:3323-4793 GCA_964521935.1 uncultured Propionivibrio sp. | reverse complement strand
TATTTCTTCTGCCCATTGATGTTCACCTGCGCGACGCCGGTGAGCGTGGAGAGCGTCGGGGCGATCAGTTTGTCGGCGTAGCCATTGAGTTCGGCCAGCGGCATGGATGGCGAGGTCAGCGACAAAAAGACGATGGGCGAGTCCGCCGGGTTGAGCTTGCGGTAAGAAGGCGAAGTCGTCATCTCGGCAGGCATGGAGCGCTGCGCGCGCAAGAGTGCCGCCTGTACATCCAGCGCGGCGCCGTCGATGTTGCGGGCTTGATCGAACTCCAGCGTGACCGAGGTGCTGCCGAGTGTGGAGGTTGAGCTGATGGACACCACGCCAGCGATCGAGGAAAACTGCCGCTCCAGCGGCGTCGCCACCGATGAGGCCATGGTTTCCGGGCTGGCACCGGGCAACGACGCACTGACGGAAATGGTCGGTGTGTCGTAACTGGGCAGGGCGGCAATCGGGATGTCGACGTAGGCCATCACGCCGGCCAGCACGGCCGAAGCCGACAACAACACCGTCATGACCGGACGGCGAATACACAGCTCGGAAAGCGTCACGATTTGCCTTCGCTGGTTTTGCCTTCGGTAATCTTGCTGCCCGGACGCAGGTTCTGTGCGCCTTCGACGACTACCTTGGCACCCTCAGCGGCTCCCTCGATTACCGCAAGATTGTCCTGTACCAGCAGCACGCTTACCGGAACGTCGGCAACGCTGCCCGTGGCATCCATCACATAGACAAACTTTTTCTCCGGGCCGGTTTGAATAGCTTGCGTTGGCACCGTCAATACATTGGACAGCGTGCGTGCTGCCAGCGACACCTTGACGAACATGCCCGGCCACAAGGCGCCATCCGTGTTGGCGAACGTCGCTTTGGCACGCACCGTGCCGCTGGCGCTATCGACGGCGTTATCGATAAAACTCAATACGCCACGCCGTGCCACAGCGGCTGACTTTTCATCACCGCTCACACCACCCACACCATTGACCATGACCTCGGGCGCCCGCTCGCTCAGGGCTTTTTTCAAGGCGTTCAGCTCACGCTCGGGTAGGGTAAAGCTCACCTGAATCGGATCAATTTGCGCAATGCTCACCAGCGCCGCGCCCGACGGCTGCACCAGCGTGCCCGGATAAACGGCTACGGCGCCAGTGCGTCCGGCAATCGGGGCGACAATTTCGGCGTAATTGCGCGCGACGCGTGCCGCCTCGCTGGCCGCTAGGTCCGCTGCCAGCTGTGCCCGCCAGCTGTCAACAAGACTTTGCGCGGTATCCAAGGCCGTTTGGGAGATGAATTTTTGCGCAAACAGTTCCTGCTGACGGCGCCAGTTACGCTCGGCGTTGCGCAGTTCAGTGCGGCTCTTGGCGACCTGCGCCTCCGCCTTGCCCAGATTCGCCGCTTCGGTCTGTGCGTCGAGCGTGAACAAACGTTCGCCCTTTTTGACGAACTGACCCTCACGAACATGCACGGTTTTGATTGTGGCCG
>CAZFSH010000236.1:0-3223 GCA_964521935.1 uncultured Propionivibrio sp. | reverse complement strand
CCAAGATGCACTATCGGTACGCGCTCAGAAACCGATACTGCGTCGTCCCTGCGGCAAACGCGCCGCATCCAGATCACCCACGCGCAGCTCGTCACGCTTGTCGAGCTTGGCATTGCCAAACGCCGCCATCAGGCGCTTGCGCATATCACGCGGCGGCAGGCCGGCGAGACGATCGAGCACGTCGACCGGCGGCTCGGGCGAAAAACCCCAATCGTGTTCGGCAATGATCTGGCGATAAAGGCGCGCTGCAATTTTTGCCGCTTGCTCACGATCCGGGCGCGGCACCGAATAGACGTTCATGCGATTCAGAATCGGCTCGGGCAGGCTGCGCTCGTCATTGGCGGTCGATACCCAGAGCATGTGGCTGGCATCGATATCGACGTCGATAAACTCGTCACGAAACTTCCTGGCGGTATCGTGCTCCAGCAAACCGTAAAGCGCACCCATGGGGTCATAGCGCGAATCACCGCCGGCTTTATCGACTTCGTCGAGCACCATCACCGGGTTGGCGTAATCGCCATTGATCAGTGTCGAGGCTACCTTGCCGGCCTTTGAGCCTTGCCACTGGCTTGACGACCCGGACAATATCCAGCCTGCCGTGAGTGAACTCATGCCGATGAATTCATAGCCGGTACCCAGCTTTTCCGAAAGACATTTGGCGAAGTGGGTTTTTCCGATGCCGGGTTCGCCGAGCAGGAGAATGGGTGTGAAATTCACCGGCTCGTTGCCCGAGACAGCGAGGGCCAGCGACTTTTTCATGTCGTCGATGACTTCGCTGAAGTTCGGACAGTCGTCGTAGAGGGTGTCCAGCGCATCGGGTGACGAGGGCTTGATCAGAAAGCGCTCACCGCCGAGTTTCTTCATCTTCTCGTAGGTCGAGGCAAGCATTTCGTTGCGCGTTGAGGGGTGTTCATCCATCGCGCGCTCAACGGCGCCTACGTCATATATCTGCCGGATGTCGGCGATGGAAATACTGATGTCTGTAGTTTTAGCGTCTGTAGCGTCTCTATGCGGTGCAGTCATGGCGGGACTCCTTGACAACATTGGCAGGGCAAAAACAAACGGCCACCGCGCCACTACACAAAGCGGCGCAGCGGCATCAACTCAATGGGGTGTTAAGTTTGGCTTCACGAGCTTAGCGCTCACGGCCATGGCCATGGCCGCATGCAAGCCCGCATGTTCGGTAGCCGCCGTCGCACGAAGGGCGGGAATGATCGATTGCACTGCCAGCTGTAGCTGCGGTACTTCACTCAGTGCAGCAAAGTCCATGGAGTGCTGCTCTGTAGCCATCCCCGGCGCTGCTTCTGCGTCATCGATGATCTTGCCGGTACTCATTTCCATCATGAACATGACGCTCTCCTGCGGTTAAGGTCGGTACAACTTAAAGTCTGTACAACTATATCGACGTGCATGCAGAAAGGTTGAGAAACTATTTCGCGGCGGTGCCGGTAGGTGCCCCCGCAGCACGCTCACCAATCGACATGCATACGCCATGCCAAGGAGCGACACGCAGCAAGAGCAGCATGCCCGGAATCCCCAACACCGCGCACAGCAGAAAGAAGGGCAGCCAGCCCATCTGCTCCACCAACAGCCCGGTGCCAGCATTGACAAACGTGCGCGGCACCGCCGCCAGGCTGGTGAACAAGGCGAACTGCGTCGCGGTGTACAACGGGTGGGTCGTGCGCGCGATGAACGCCACAAATGCTGCCGTACCCAGCCCGACGCCGAGCGCTTCAAAACCAATCACCAACGCCAGTCGCCCCAAAGCGGTGCCGTCCACCACCTCAATGCGCCCAATCGAGGCAAGCCAGGCAAAGCCAAAAATCGACAGGAGCTGGACGACGCCAAACAACCACAACGCACGATTAATGCCCAGCTTGACCATCCACAGCCCACCGAGCAAGCCACCAATCACCGCCGGCCAAAGCCCGGCATGTTTTGCCACCAACCCGATGTCAGACTTGGCAAAACCCATGTCAAGATAAAAGGGCGTGGCCAAGGCGGTACACATCGAGTCACCCAGCTTGTAGAGAAAAATGAAGGCCAGAATCATGAGTGCCTCGCGCACGCCATTACGATGAATGAACTCATGGAAAGGTTCGATCACGGCGTCGCGCAAGGTGCGCGGTGTACCAACCGCCACGGCCGGCTCACGCGTCATAACAGCCAACAACACGCCGGGCAACATGAAGGCAGCGGTAATGACAAACACCGTGCTCCATGGCAGGTGATCGGCGAGAATCAACGAGAGCGAACCCGGCACCAAGCCGGCCACGCGATAGGCATTCACATGCACCGAGTTGCCCAGGCCCAGCTCATGCTCGGCGAGAATTTCACGCCTGTAGGCATCGAGCGCGATGTCTTGCGTGGCCGAGAGCAAGGCAATGGTGCCGGTGAGCCAGAGGATGGCGGCCACATCCTGTTGCGGCGCCAACAAGCCAAGCCCGGCAATACCCCCGAGCAAACCCAGTTGCGTGAACAGCATCCAGCCACGCCGCCGGCCATTTACCAGCCATGGCAAGGCATAGCGATCGAGCAGCGGCGCCCAGAGAAACTTCCACGTATAGGGAAACTGCACCAGCGCAAACAGGCCGATCATTTTCAGATCCACCCCCTCCGAGCGCAGCCATGCCGGCACCAGATTGAGTAGCAGATAAAGCGGCAAACCGGAGGAGAAGCCGGTGAAAACGCAAATGAGCATGCGCCGGGTGAGCAGCGCGGAATACCAGGTGGGAGAGGTCATGCGGGTAGTCTAGCCAGTGACGCTGGAAAAGTCAGTCGCTGTGGGACGGCGGTCAAGTCACTCAGGGGCAGGTGACGCAGATTGTGTCCAGCCTGCCTAGAATAAGGTGACTTATACCCACTACCTACCGCGACTTCAATGCCTGCCGAAAAATCAATTGCCGTCAATCATATGGATATGTTTCCGACGCGAATTTGGTCGGTAAGCCTAAGCATGCTTGATGAATACATTCCATCCTGGGTTAAGGCCATCGAAGCGATGCGGGTGGCGAATCCAACGCCTGCGGGGCGGTCGAATCGCTTAGGCTGGAATAGTGCGCCAACGCTATTCAATGACCCGTTGTTCGCCCCATTGCAGGAAGCAGTACGCGGAATATTCGACTTTGTCTTTGATCAAATGGGGCCGCCCAATTATCCTTACCATCTTGAAGCGTGGGCGAATGTGCACGACCTGGGAGGGTCTAACGCCTACCACTACCAT
>CAZFSH010000235.1:0-4799 GCA_964521935.1 uncultured Propionivibrio sp. | reverse complement strand
GCCCGGTGAGCGTGCCGGCACAACCCGTCAAACCGAAAGCGACCATTGCCGCCATTCCCCAAACCTGGCGCATGGTCAATTCCCTTTCACCCTTGGTGCCACAGCAGCTTTCGAAGTGGCTGAATTCCCCGACAAACGTCGATCAATTTCTGCAGCCGGGGCTGCACCAGGAATCAAGCTGCCATCCTGAAGAATCATCGTGGGCGTGCCGTTGATGCCGAGGCTCGTTGCCAGTTGATTGATGCGATCAATGGGAGTCGCGCACTTGGGTGACTCAGCAATCTTGCCAGTGGCCATCAACTCAGACCATGCCTTCGCGCGGTTGGATGAACACCAGACTCGCTCCGCTTTTCCCTTGGCGTCGGGATGCAGTCCCTCCAGGGGATAGAGAAACGTAAAGATCGTGACGTTATCGAGCTTGGCCAGTTCCCCTTCCAAGCCCTTGCAATAGGGGCAGTCCGGATCCGAGAACACCGCCAGTTTGCGACTGCCATCGCCCCGCACCGTCTTGATGGCATCGCCCAGCGGCAACTGAGAAAAATCGATACGATTGATGTCACTCAAGCGTTGTGCGGTCAGATCCTTCTGTTCGCGCATATCGAACAGATGCCCAAACACAAAGTAGCGGCCGGACGCATCTGAGAAAGCAACGTTCTTACCCATCGTCACTTCGAAGAGACCTGCGACTTCGGATTGACGAACTGCCGTGATACGGGTCGATGGGTAGAGTTCCTTCAAGCGAGACTCCATCTCGGATTCGATGGCACTGGGCGATGCACTGGCTAGACCTGCAGCAACGACGAGGAAGGTAGCCAAAGGAACGACGATTGATTTACGCATCTGTGCTTACTCCATAGGGTTCAGGGACTTTTTCATGATCTGGCGTCCGCGCTTCCAGATTTCCGAGTAGGTGTCTTCATCGGATGAACCGGCCATCCCCAGCGTCACCCCTTTGGTCAGGACCACATCAACGACGCGCCCCGCATCGACTTCGATAATCGGGAACATCTTCTCGGCCAAGGTGATGTAGTACTGGGAGAGACGATCCAGCGCTTTACCCACCCCAGAGCCGATTCCCGCCTGGATCTGCTTTCCGGAGTCCACGGTGCCAACGGTTCCCAAGGCACTCGTGCTGTAACTCGTTGCGCTTTGCTGAAAGCCTTGGCCAATCCCCGAGATGATTCCCGTCATCAAGGCATTGGCTAACACCTGACCTTGCTTGCTGACCAAGCGACCACGCAATCCCGCTTTGCCGTCCTCACCGACGACATAGCCCTTGATCGTGGCATCCACCACTTCGCCATTCGTGAGAACGCAGGAAAGCGATTCGAGACGTAAATAGGCGCGTTCGGAACTGATATCGCCGTAGCCTGATCCGAGAATGAAGCACTCCTTCACCTTGGCGCGGTACCGGTTCGGCAGAAAGGCGTTGTCCTGCACCCGCAGGAGAATTGGCCAGGGATTGTTCTGGGCTTGTCCGCCTGTCGGGGCGTCAAGTCCCCCCATCAGCGCAACGCGCATGAAGGAACCCGAGGGAATGTAGGTTTTGCTCTGCTTGCCCTCTTCCGCGCTTGGTAAGGGTGGTGCGACGGTGTCACTGACTTCAAAGGCTGCAATGCCCGGTTCTTTGGGCACGACAGGTGGCGGCAGTGGTGACGAAGGCGCTGATATCGCACCCGGTGGATTGCTCATGGCCGGTGCGGGACCTGGAGGTAATGAACCCGGAGCCCCCGCCGGGCCAGATGCAGGAGGCATGGGGGGTAAGGGTGGAAGCACACTTGCCTGTCGGGATGGTGCTTGCGGAGTCGCCTGCTTTTGCTCGACTTCGACAAGCTTTTGTTTCAATCCCTGGATGACGTTGTCCATCTCTTTCATCTGTTGTGATGATTGAGACATCCAGACATCGCGTGGATCGACCTGCGCCCCTGGCGTGACAATGTTCCGCGATTTATCCAGCTTGGCCGTTTGTGGAACAGCGGGAGGCTGCTTGTCCCACAAAGCAATACTGCCAAACACCAGACCAATGAAGCCCGTGCCCAGTCCTCCAAGGACGAGGTACTGCTTGGCCTTCGGCGACAAGCCTTTCAGGTAAGCGGTGATGCCGCCTGTGGCAGCAGACGGATCAGTCATCGGAATTCTCCGAAATCACAAAGACCTCCGTATGCTCTCCCGGGGCCAGCTGCGGTTTGCTAACGGCGATGGCCACCACCTGACGGCGATAGAGCTCTCGTTCGTCAATCACCATGGGATTTGCGGAGGTATTGGTCAGCTGGTACTTCTCCCCCTTCAGGGGACCATCAACCACCTTCGTCTGGACAAACAGGACTTCAGACCACAACGGCACAATCTCGTTGGTGGCGCGAACGTCCATGTCGCTATCCGAAGGCGACTCCGACTGCAGCGCCAGCAGGACCCGCTTGATTTGCTGATTCCGGGTGACATCCTTGCCTTGAGGCTGGACGACGTTTCCGGTTGATCGGCCCTTGATGGTGATGGAGTCGGAAGGTCCATCGGTGACCGCGAGCAGCAACTTCCAGGTGCGGCCATTCTCATCAGAAACAAACAGGGTGAGCGTCGGCTTGTCAGTACTGGGCTTGATGAAGGCAGTACCGGCTTCCTTATCCGCCGTTATGGCGAACTCGCCTTCGGCACCAAATATCCGGCGGACCCGATGGCCGTCAATCCGGATCAATGTCGGCTCAGCGCGCGAAACACTGGCCGTCAGGGTGTCATCCGGTTTGCCAACCAGAACCTGAGCGGCATTGACGGAAAAACTAGCGGCCAGCAGCGCTATCGAAAGGATTTTGTTCACTGGTTTCCTTGAACTCCGATACATAGAGCTTTCCATTCATGTTCTTGAAGCCGATGAGATAGGTGGCCTGACGTTCTCCGGCCTTTTTGTCCGATGCCCAGGTGTAGAGCATTCCGGACAAAGCGACACGAAGGGTCTTCTCATCAGGAGTGATGTTGCGAACTGAGAACTGCGTGGCGGTGTTGTTCTTCTTGAGGAACTCAGCCCTCGCGCCCATTTCCATTTGCAGTCGTCCAAACTCGGCGGGCGCTGCATACTTGAGGAATAGCCCGTTTTGATAACTGGAGACGGCCGGCGTGATGTTGAGAGCGAGCCCTGCATACCAATACGCCATGTCTTCGAGGTATTCCTTGGAGACGGCATCCCCCGACACCCAATAGCTGCGCTTGATGTCGGGCGGTGTCAGGACAGTCTTCTCATTGCCAATGAGCTTCAGCACCACGATGGCGCCAACCAGGATCACCATCAGTAATCCCGCCAGCAGAATGCGCATGAAGCGAATTTCCTGAGACGCGTTGGCTTGATCGGACAGGTAGTTTCGAAAGAGCATCACCTACCCCAAAAAGTACCGTTGGTCAGAAGGCGGTGTGGCACGCAACTTAAGGAACAGGCCACTGGGGAACCACCAATACAGGGCATGAGCGGCGAACTTGGGATGCTTGCCCGCTTTCATGCGCCCGTATTGCCAAGCCGCCGTGGCACCACTGATCATGCCCGTGAGCATGGATCCCGCGATCACACCCATGCTGATCAGCATGATGGCGATGACCGCCTGGTCCATTTCCCACCAGAGAAAGCGCTCCTGAGCGTCAAGCGCCTTCGGGATATAGCCGGTTTCATCGCCGCCGTGGTTCATGGGCTCGCCTCACACCGTGGCGGTGAGAATGCCGGTGATGATGGTCGGCGTGTATTGCAGGAAGATCGCGAACCCTGCCCCGGACAAGATCGGGATCGGATTGACGCGAGCGATCGAAATGATCGCGCCCAAGCCAACCGCAGCCACCGCCACGGCCCGACCGAAGTAACCCGTGACGACATCATTGGTCCACGTGTAGAGGGCCTGGAATTCAGTACCCGTGGTACCGGCGAAAGCGCTTCCAGCAAGAAGAACAAGAACGACAGCCAGTGCGGCATGGTGCGATTTACGATTCACTTTTCACTCCTTTGGTATGGTCGATAATGGATTTGATAAGCCAGCCAAGGCCGATACCCAGGACGACTCCACCGATATGGGCTTCGAACCCCTTATCGAGTAAAGAACCAGGGAGAATTGCACCGAGGGTGAGAAATGCACTGGCGATGACGTAATCCCGGATGGCTTCTTTGGATCGAGGAATCACACGCTTACTCCTTTTGAGTTGTAGAAATCTGAAGGTCGACACGACGGTTTTTGGCCCTGGATTCCTCCGAGCGATTCGTCGTCGTGTAGCAACACTTTCCTTGGGAACGGATCTCGATATCTCCTTGGACGCCGAGCCGTTTGAGGGTTTCAGCGACGGCCTCAGCACGCTTTTGCGCCAGACGGTCGTTAAATGCCTGGGAGCCAAGATCATCGGTACGCCCAATCACCAGAATCGAATTCACAGTCCCTTGCTGGGCGAACGCGTTACGGATGATTTTTTCGGCCTGAACAGTGATCGCCGCGCTGGCAAAGTTGAACGGCACAGAGATCGTTCGAGTCGTCGTAATCTTCCTTGCAGGCTCTTTCTGCTTTTGGGCGACGGGATCAACTAGCGGCGGAGACGGCACCAGCAAAACCGTTTTTGGCGTTGGCTTTGCACACTCGGCGGTGTCACAGAATCGCCATTCCGACCGATCCCAATTGAGTGCCATGGACCGTGGCGTATCCCTGGCGACAAGCATTTCGCCCGCACAGCCATAGAGCAGTGACGATGCCACTAGAGAAAACAGGCACAGACGTCTCATATCGCTCGCTCCCGCTTCATGGCCTCAGAGACTTTTCTGGCATAGCTGTCGCGCTTCTCCG
>CAZFSH010000234.1:0-4813 GCA_964521935.1 uncultured Propionivibrio sp. | reverse complement strand
GCTGGAAAATGTTTCTGTCGCTACGGTGCAACTCGGTGAGCACATTGGCTCGCCGGCTAACTTCTATTCGCACCAGTGATCAGCAACAAGCATCTCGAGCATCTCAGAGAACTGCTTCAAGCCCCTTCCGCTCCAGAAGACTCAACAGCTTAAGAGAAGGACCACTGGGATGCTTGTCGCCAACTTCCCATTTGCGAACGGTCGATAGGCTAGTGTTCAGCACGGCTGCGAGTACGGCCTGACTGAGTTGGAGGTGATCGCGTAGTGCGCGGATTCTCTCACTGTTGTACTCCGGTACCGGCTCAAGGCAGAGCGCATCGAACTTGCTCATCTTGCGTTTGTCGATGAAGCCAAGACGATGCAAGTCGCTGACTGTCTCATGTACGGCCTCGAAGATTCGGCTCTTGGCTTTCGCTTTGGTTTTAGTCGTCATTACAAATCTCCTTTAGCGCTCCATCCTGGACCGCCACATCCAGTTGCTGCCCGGTCCTGCCCAGCAAGTGCTTTGCAACCTCCTGCAACGCTTCGAGTTCGTCGTCCGCGATGTTGGCCCGCTCGTTCTTCTCGAACCCGAAGACGAAAAACCATCGATCACCCTTGTTGGTCGCAATCAACGTTCGAGCACCGTCGCGTTTACCGCGACCGGCAAGCCCAACCCGCTTCTTCACGACGCTACCACCAAGGTCAGCATCAATCAGTCCCTGAACCATTTCAGCCACGGCGCCACAGAGCAGCCGGTCGGTCAGTTCAGTTTTCCGCATCCAGCGACTGAAATGTCGGGTCTTGAATACGCGTTTCTTCATTTTCAGATTATGCCACCCAGTGGCATAGATTGTCCACCCAGGATGCTTGTACTGCCCGTTCAAGGCGAATTCCTGTGGGACAGAAACAAACTTTCTCGGGTAGAGTTTGGGCAACGGTCTGCGGCCACATTTGGTCCGATTGACCGGGACTACAACCAAGACACTTCATATAGAGTGTTCCATTTCCTCTTATTTTTCTTCTAGGGTTCCCAGTACCGAGCGCCCATCGAATCTGGAGTTACCCCGATTTACCGGACAGTAATTGATTCAGTGTAATGCCATCGCTGGCAATTGATTTTCAGGGTTAGGTAATGTGGTGTTGAGGCTCCTTTCGAAGTTAATGGGGGATTGCTGGCCGATGCCCTTGTGACGGCGGTGAGGGTTGTACCAAGACTCAATCCACGTAAATATCGCTAGCCGTGCTTCAGCCTTGGTTTTCCAGGAACGTCGATCGATGAGCTCGCATTCCAGACTGGCAAAGAAGCTTTCGGCCATGGCGTTGTCATAAGCATCGCCCACGGTTCCCATCGAGGGTTTGACGCCCATCTCCTCACAACGCTTACCGAAGGCGATGCTCGTGTATTGACTGCCTTGGTCCGAATGGTGAATGACGGACTCAGGCTTACGCGTCACCAGCGCCATGTTCAGGGCGCGTATGACCAGATCTGCCGTCATCTGCTCACCAAACGACCAGCCCACGACCTTGCGGCTATAGACATCCAACACGACCGCCAAGTAGATAAATCCAGCCCACGTTGGTACATAGGTCATGTCGGCGACCCAGAGCTGGTTAATCCTGGTGGCAGCAAACTGTCGTTTAACCAAATCGGGAGCAACGGCATTCGTCTTATCCCGTTGGGTCGTCACCACATAGCCACGCCGACGACTGACACCCCGTAGATGAGCTAAGCGCATGAGTCGCGCCACACGGTTCTTGCTGACTCGCTCGCCCAACTCGCGGAGTTCGGCATGAATACGGGGCATGCCATACGTCGCATCGCTTCGCTGGTGTATCTCGCGAATGCGCTCGGTCATGACACGGTTGGCCACCGACCGCTGGCTGGGCGCTCGATCACGCCATTCGTAATAGCCACTACTGGATACCTTCAGATGGTGGCACATGGTTCGTACTGGAAGGTCGGCCTGACTTGCCTGGATCAGCGCATAAACGGCGTGTCGATGCCGCTGTCCTGATTGGCAAACCAGGCCGTAGCCTTTGCCAAGATGTCGCGCTCCATTTGAACTTGCCGCAGTTGTCGGCGCAGCATCGCCAATTCTTGGCGTTCCGCGGTAGTTAATGGGGCATCCGGGCGATTTCCACCCATCGCGTCCGCCTTGGCGTGTTTCACCCACGCGGCAATGCTGCTTTCATGGCAGCCAAACTCTTTCGCTAGCGCACTCGGCTTCTTACCCAGCGCAACCAACTCAATCATCTGCTGCCTAAATTCGGGCGGATACGCCCCTCGGTTTCGACTCATTTCGGACTCCTTGTACAGAACAGTAAGGTGTCCGGAAAATCAGGTCAACTCCAGTCATACCCTAACCCGACTTGCTTAGTTTGCCGCCACCCAGATTGGGGAGGTATAGGCCCGTTCCTGAATTGCCGCTGGCACGCCTTTGGGTAGGTCCACACCAAAGACTTTGGCATCGATCGTCGCCCAGCGCGGCGTCGGGATCTCCAAAACACGCACATAGTAGAACGCTGCCTGGCCGGGCTTGTATTCGGGATCTAGCCAATACGTCTCCAGTACCGGGGCACCAATGCTATTGCTGTACGTGGCATTCTTGACATCGACCGTCGTACCCACCGCCGGCAGCTTGCCATTTTTGCCTAGCTTGCGTTGACCTGACCAGACGATGTCATAGACTTTCTCTTGCGATTGGCCTTTGGCATCAAGCCAGCCTTTGACCATCTGCACGCGATCAAGGTTAGCGCCGTCGGGTGAGCGCACAGCCTTCACCAGAAACCCGGGGGCTTTTTTGCCGCCAGCAGTCGGCGCTTTGATATCACCGCCCATCGGAACCCCTTTGGCATAGCCAGTCTGGATCCAGTCCTGCGCGGTCAAGTCAGCTGGCGTGAAATCAAAGCCACCAAACACCCGCACTTCAAGGCGCGTACCGGTGGTTGCATACGTTTCCTTGCGCGCCATGGCATCCCAAATCGCTTCACGTGTGTTGTCACGCGCCCAAACCGCGGCAAGACCTGAGGCAGAGGCTTGTGCGTGCACAATCTTTGCATCCGGACGTGCTACCTGAGGAAGGGCCGGAACGATCTTCTCGTTAAAGCGACGAGGATTGGCGGAAGGCTCGACAATCGAGACTTTACCAAAGTAGTTATTTTCCTCAGTCGAGGACAGCGCGGTATGCGAGTCCGTTGAGCCGATCAGACCAAACTTAAAGGGATTAGCTCCCATGCCCGCCTCCATCGCCAAACCCTGCTTGAGGGCTTCGCGGGCGTATTCTTTGGGCAGCATGGCGGGCGTCTTGGGCTCCGGACCAAAGCTACCTACATCCCAACGCTCAAAGTCAGCAAATTCGTCTCGGGGCGACAGGGCCGGGTGCGTCTCGCCATCGCCTTTCATTTGGGTCACTTCGTAAATAGGCTCCCAGCGCTGGCGACGCTTGGCGTAATCGGCATCAATCGGCTTCTTGGAAAATGTCACCGTATCAAACATCAAGCCATTCGAGAGATTGCCATTGTGCGGAATAGCCAGCGCCTTGCCACCGGTTTTCTGTTCGTAGTTACCCAAGTAATCCCAGAGTTTCTCGGGGTCTTGTGAGTCATAGAGCGAAAAGGGCAGCACCTGATCGGTTTTGTCTTTGCCATCACGAAACACGACAACGCGGTGCAGGTTGTTACCGCCAGGGGCGGAAGACCACTCGAAACCCGTGAAGGCGGTGAACAAGCCGGGCGAGTTGTATTTTTCGGTCGCCGTGGTGATGCGCTGCCAAATATTGGTTGTTAGCGCTTCGCTGCCTTTAAGCGGGTCAGTCGCGGAGATAACGCCCTGCCCCCACAAGCGGAAAGCATCCCAAAGCTTACCCTCTTTAACCAAGCCATGAATCTTGCGTCCGAAGTCAGTCTTTAGCAGCTCTGCGTTGCTCTCGGCGATCATCGGAGCTAGCCCCAAGTTCTCGGAGTGGTCAGCGATAACCAGAAAATCCAACGGGCGTGACAGGCGTGCCTTGAGGCCAGTTGAGGAGGTTACCGTTTCCCCTCGCGCGAAACGCAGCGCATCTTCTGGGCCAAGACGATTGCCCACCATTCCGGCATCCGTCGAGTAGGCGGTATGCAAGTGGGTATCGCCGAAAAATACGCGCCGCGGGAGTGCCTCATCGACGTAGGGCGAATACTCCGCGGCGAGTGCGGGAGTTGTCACTGAGGCCACTGAGGCAAATAAGGCCACCGTTACTGCAGCCAGTGTGCTGGTTGATGTTTTCATAATCTCCTCACAAAATCTATTTTGGTAACACCATTTCTAATACAAGGAAACAGTCAGCGAATGAGCGGACACAGCTTAGCAACACGCGCCGGCAACTCGGCAAAACGGTGACAGATGGCTAAATTTTATTTTTTTGCAGTGAGTCATTGCTTGCCCGATCGTGCCCAATGCACAACGTCATATTGCGCACCATCATAGGCATGACTGGCAAGGCACTATATCCGAAGGGTAAGAATACGATAATGGTCGGCCACATTTTTTGCACGAAAGGCACGCGCATGAAAGCCGCGCGAAAAATTGGCCTATTGCGCGGCATAGCGGTCGCCCTGTTATTAGCACATTCCCAGGTACAGGCCTGCGGCTTCGAGAACCCGGCGAGCTTTGCCTTAGGCTCATTGAACTTTGCCTATCCCAACGCGCTTTATATCGGCACAGCAGTTTGGCAAGCGCGCAAAGCCGGCATTTTGCCGGCACTACCCACGCGCAGTGATATTGACTCCATCCGCGCCGGACAAGCCGCGCTAAGGGAGGCCATGCTTACTCTCGATCAACTGAACACACGCCTAC
>CAZFSH010000233.1:0-4839 GCA_964521935.1 uncultured Propionivibrio sp. | reverse complement strand
TATAAAAGTACTTTAAAATTAAAATAATGATTAATACCACGTGACATTCCAGAATGACGTCACAATTTTCTTCTGATTAATTGCAGCAAGAGAGAAAAGCTTTAAAGACATCAAATGTTTGGCACCATTGAGAGAGAGATGCCATGTAGCCGATCGGTGCATCGAGCCAGACATAAAAATATTTGCCGGGTGCATCCGGAATTTCAAAGCCGAAGTAGGGTGCATCCCGGGAAATATCCCAGTCGCTCAATTTGTTCTCGTCCGGGCTGCCCAGCCATTCCTGCATCTTGTTCGAGGCTTCGGTTTGCAAGCGGCCCGGTTCGCGCGTCCATTGACGCAGAAAACTTTGGCAGCGCTCGTCAGAGAGTCGGAAGAAATAGTGCTCGGAGGCTTTGAGCACCGGCGTCGCACCCGACACCGCCGAGTAGGGGTTCTTGAGTTCGGTGGGTGCATAGGCGGCGCCGCAGGCTTCGCAGGAGTCGCCGTACTGATCCTTGGCACCGCACTTCGGGCACTCGCCCTTGATGAAGCGGTCGGGCAGGAACATTTCTTTTTGCGGGTCGTAATACTGCTCAATGGAGCGGGTTTCGATCAGCCGGGCGTCTTTGAGGCGGCCGTAAATCAGCTCGGCGTGCTCACGCGTTTCGGGTGAATGTGTCGTGTGGTAGTTGTCGAAGGCGACATGAAAGCCGGCAAAGTCGCGGGTGTGTTCGCCATGCACGCGCGCGATCAGCTCTTCCGGCGTGATGCCTTCGCTCTGGGCGCGCAACATGATGGGCGTGCCGTGGGTATCGTCAGCGCACACATACCAGCACTCGTGGCCGCGCATCTTCTGGAAGCGCACCCATATGTCGGTCTGGATGTATTCGACGAGGTGGCCGAGGTGAATGGCGCCGTTGGCATAGGGCAGGGCGCTGGTAACGAGAATTTTGCGGTGGCTCATGGTGGGGGCCGGTACAGTAAAGGCGGAAGCGCGCATTCTAGCGGTCTGCAGCGAAGCCCTGCCATAAGCAGGGCCTTCTGGCGGTATGCGCGGACTAGAATCTGAGCCTTCCCAATTTTCTTGGCGCAGTGCGCAACCGTAATAGTCATGGCGATAACCGAAAATGCAGTGCTCAGCGCACTGGCGACGCTGATCGACCCGAATACCGGCAAAGACTTTGTGACGGCAAAGGCCGTCAAGAACCTCAAGATTTCGGGTGCGGCGGTCAGTCTGAGTATCGAGCTGGGCTACCCCGCACAAAGCCAGCTGGCGCTGATCGAACAGATGGTGCGCGAGGCCTTGTCGGCGTTGCCGGATATTGGCCCAATCAACGTGACGGTGAGCGCCAAGGTCGCGGCGCATGCCGTGCAGCAAGGCGTCAAGCTGATTCCCGGGGTGAAGAATGTCATCGCTGTCGCCAGCGGCAAGGGCGGTGTCGGCAAGTCCACCACGGCCGTGAATCTGGCCTTGGCCTTAGCCGCCGAAGGCGCCTGTGTTGGTCTGCTCGACGCCGATATTTACGGCCCCTCGCAGCCGGTGATGCTGGGTCTCGAAGGCCAGCGCCCCGAGTCGCTCGACGGCAAGATGCTGGAGCCCCTGATGGCCCACGGCATTCAAAGCATGTCGATTGGTTACCTGATCGACCAAGACACGCCCATGGTCTGGCGCGGCCCCATGGTGACGCAGGCGCTGACACAGCTACTCAACGACACCCGCTGGAAAGACGTGGATTACCTCGTGATCGATATGCCCCCGGGCACCGGCGATATTCAGCTGACGCTCGCACAAAAAGTGCCCGTTACCGGCGCCGTCATCGTCACAACGCCGCAAGACATTGCGCTGCTGGATGCGCGCAAAGGCTTGAAGATGTTTGAGAAGGTAGGCGTGCCGATTCTCGGAATCGTGGAAAACATGAGCACCCATATTTGCTCACACTGCGGCCACGAAGAACATATTTTCGGTATCGGCGGCGGTGCGCGCATGGCGGCGGAATACGGCATTGATGTGCTCGGCTCGCTGCCGCTCGACATCACGATTCGCGAGCAGGTGGATGGTGGCAAGCCCACGGTCGTAGCCGAACCGACCGGGCGCATCGCACAGACCTATCAATCGATTGCCCGACGTGTGGCGATCAAAATTGCCGAGCGCGCAAAAGACCACAGCAGCAAGTTTCCCAATATTGTGATCAAGGCGAGCTGATTGCGCCATGGGCGTTGAGGTCGCGAGTTGCCCGAAATGTGCGGCGGAGTTTTCGCCACCATTGCCTGTGACGAGTGCATGCCCGACCTGTGGCGTCTATTTTTTTAAGCTTTCGACGACGACCGAAACAGCGTCTGTATCTAGTGGTGGCGCGCGCAGTGGCCAGCGCCGATCTCGTACATCGGCGCTAGCGACGCTGATTAAAGCTGGTCTTGTGGCCAGCGTGCTGCTCGGTGTCATCGGGGTGGTGAGGATGTCGCCGATGGGCCGGCCCCATTTGCCGGACGCGACGAACGTGGCTGCGAATGTATCGGCGAATGGCGCGCACATCACCCCGAGGCTGCCAACGGCAGAAACAGGGCAGTCTGATTCCGCCCCTGAGTCGGATCAGGCTGGCACGTCCGCCTCATCAGCGCCGCCGGGAGCGCTGATTGATCCAGATATCCTGCGTTTGTATCAAACACCCAGTACGGTGTTTGACATGCGCGAAGAGGTGTATCGCGTGGCCAACAGCAATGGGATTGCCGTGGAAAGCATTCATTTTTACGGAGAGCAGATGCAGCTCAATACGGCTGGCGGTGATAAGGTCAATGCCTCCGCGTTTGCTCAGCCATCGCTGCGTGATGGCCAGCGCATTTGCGACATTCGCGTGGTTCGTCCGGTGGCGGATCGCAGCTATCAGCCCGGGCAGCCAACGAACGAGTTGATGAACTTGCGTCGGCGCACCACGATTGCCCATGAGCTATCGCATTGTGTTGATTGGTACAACGGCGGTACGGGCTGGTTACAGTACAAGTCAGCGCTGCCCCAGACACCCGACGCCTTGCTACCGGCCGACCAGTTGCGGCGTTGGCGTGAAGAGGTGGCGGATATCCAGTCGATTATTTTGCTCAGGCATACGTTTGGTGAGGAGGCAGCGCGGCTGGCCAGCAAGATCATGGTGCTGGAGCGGCAGCGGACGAGCTCACCCTGGTATCGGCACGCGTGGGTGCCCTTAGCCAGTGGCGAGCCGCTGGCGGCAAGCCGTATTGAGGATAGCGAACGCATTGTGGCGAAGTACTGGGGCAGCGGTACCCGCTAACGTGTAGGCGCTAACGCTCCCGAGTAATGCGCCACCTCCTGATCCCGGCACTCAGAACGCCGATCCCGGCACTCAGAACGCCGATCCCGGCGTCATCAAGAACTCAATTTCGTCCGCCGTTGATGGCCGCCCGAGCAGGGCGTTCCGATGCGGGTAGCGACCGAAGCGGTCGATGATTGCTTTGTGACGCAGCTCAAAATCCAGCGAACTGGTCATGCCCTCCTGGCTAAATAAGTTGACCGCAAGTTGATGAATAAGCGGCGATTCGCTGTGCATGTACGGCATGTAGAGAAAGGCCCGTTGCGTAGCATCGAGGCGCCTGTCGATCTCCAAGGCGACAGCCGTTTGTGCCAGCGCGAGCGCCATGGGGTCGCAAGCAAAGGCGTGACCGCTATCCCGGTAAATATTGCGCGAGAACTGGTCCAGAACAATGATTTCCGCCAGCCGCCCGGCCGGTGAGTCACGCCAGGCATAGAGCTCGCCACGGGCTGCGGCCTCCAGCAGCGAGGTAAAGCGGGTGGCGATCAACTGGTCGAATGCGTCCGATTTAACCCACCATTGGCGCGGGGTGGTTTCGGTGAACCAGAAGTGCAGCACATCCTCGGGGGTGTGGTGAGTGGCAGACATGATGGTGGCCCTGTTGGTGAATTAAGCGGTGAAGACTGGTGTGAAAAGTCAGTCGCTGTGGGACGGCGAACCGGATATTGCGTTGGCGGTAACGGCTAGGAGCGGAAATGCGACTGCGTCCGATAGCTGGCATTAAAAGGATGGCTTCAATCTAGAGTCGCCTGAAAGACAAGTCTAGGGACACAATGATTTAATCGCAAACTGCTCGATTGAAGTGATAGCGGATTTGCGAGAATCGAAGGCATGACAAGCAAGCGGACCACGCTGATGCAACGGAGCTTTTCTGAGTTGGGATACGCCGCCAAGAAGAAGGTGACGCGCCGAGACCGGTTTCTGGGCGAGATCAACACGGTAACGCCGTGGTCGGCGTTGATTGCTGAGATTGAGCCCTATTATCCCAACGGCGAAGGTCGTGGACGTCCGCCGATAGGCGTGGAGCGCATGCTGCGCATGTATATCGCCCAGCAATGCTTTGGCTTGTCGGACGAAGGTGTCGAAGACGCCATCTACGACAGCCAAGCCATTCGAGGGTTTGTCGGGGTTGATCTCTCCCACGAATCGGCCCCAGATGCCACGACCCTGCTCAAGTTTCGTCGTTTGCTCGAAGAACACCCTGACCGAACGCATCTTTGCCGCCATCAACGTGCATCTGGCGGTTAAAGGGCTGATGCTCAAGGAAGGTACCGTCGTCGATGCCACGATCATTGCCGCGCCCAGTTCGACCAAGAACCAAAGCGAAGGACGTGACCCGGACATGCATCAGACCAAGAAAGGCAATCAGTGGCACTTCGGCATGAAGGCGCACATTGGTGTCGATGCCAAGTCGGGACTGGTGCATACCGTGGTGACCACCGCCGCCAACGTCAGTGACGTCACCCAAGCGAGCCAACTGTTCCATGGTGAGGAGAAGTACGCCTTAGGAGATGCCGGGTACCAGGGCGTTGAAAAG
>CAZFSH010000232.1:0-4853 GCA_964521935.1 uncultured Propionivibrio sp. | reverse complement strand
CTCGCGACCCCTTGCACCCCATGCAAGTGCGCTACCAGGCTGCGCTACACGCCGAAGGGAAAAAATTATAGCAGAGCCTTTAGCGTTTCAGGCAGGATTCTTAATGGCAGTTGCACCGCGAAGTATTCCGATGATTGCTCTTAACTCGCCAGCAATCGACACTTCGCTAGCGGCGGTGTGTTCTGCCGCGTCGTCCATAGCTTGGCCTTCAAGGCGATTGCGTGCGCCACTAATCGTGAACCCATCCTGGTAGAGCAATTCACGAATTCGCCGTACCAGCAGCACTTCATGGTGCTGGTAGTAACGGCGATTACCGCGTCGCTTTACTGGGCGTAGCTGGGTGAACTCTTGCTCCCAATAGCGCAGCACGTGTGGCTTGACGCCACATAACTCGCTTACTTCGCCAATGGTGAAATAGCGTTTTGCCGGGATAGGGGGCAGCGGAGCTGCGTTGTCCCTAGTCTCGTTGGACGTTGCCACGTGGTGTACTCTCGACCGCAGATTTCAGTTTCTGGCTAGCGTGAAAAGTGACGACCCGGCGCGCCGTGATAGGAATTTCTTCGCCAGTTTTGGGGTTGCGCCCTGGGCGCTGCGGCTTTTCACGCAGTTGGAAGTTACCAAATCCGGAGAGCTTTACCCCATCACCTTTTTCGAGGGACTCGCGTACCTCATCAAAAAAAGCTTCCACCATATCTTTGGCTTCGCGCTTGTTGAGGCCGACTTTTTCAAACAATAAGTCGGCCAGTTCGGCCTTGGTCAACGTCATTGCTTCAAACTCTCCAAACATCAGGTGCGCAGTCGAGCGCCTAGTTCATGCGTCGCTGCGTTAAGGATTTTGCTGATCGCGGCATCCACCTCAGCATCCTCAAGTGTGCGTTGAGTATCTTGCATAACTATGTGGAATGCAAGGCTTTTTTCTGTTTCGGCGAGGCCTTTTCCTTGGTATTGGTCGAACAATTCAATGTTGCGCGTGATGGCCGGTGCGGCCTTCCAAAGGCTATCGATCACAGTCTGAAGTGCAATGTTTTTCTCGACGACCAATGCCAAATCGCGTGTCACTGCCGGGAAGCGCGAAATTTCTGTAAATGTTGGAAATGGCTGGCCTTGGACAACGGCTAGGTCAAGTTCAAACACCACCGGCGCTTTACCCAGTTCGTATTTTTGTACCCACTGTGGGTGTAACTCACCAACCAGCCCCACGACCTGACCGCCAATTAGCACTTCTGCTGACCGACCTGGATGCAAGGCTGGATGTGTAGCCGGGCGGTAGCTAACTTGTTGCGGCGCTAGTAAGGCATCGACGTCGGCTTTGATGTCGTAGAAATCGACCTGCCGTGCTCCCGCTCCCCATTGCTCTGGCAGCACCGAGCCAGCTGCCAAGGCGGCAACACGGGTTGGCTGACGGAATCCAGGAACGATAGCGTCTTGACTATCACGAAGGAAGCAGCGGCCCAGCTCAAAAACGCGCACACGGGAAACTTGACGGCGCAGATTGAGCTGTAAATTGGCAACCAGGCCACCGAGAAGTGTTGAGCGCATGACACTCATCTGGGCGGCAATTGGGTTAGCCAGCGTAATCGGTGCGCTGTTGTTGGCAAAGTCACTTTCCCATGCGGCTTCGACAAAACTGAAGTTCACGGTTTCGTGATAGCCACGTTCACTGACTAATCGACGCACGGTCATTGCGCTGCGTGTAGTTTCCCCGGTTGGCATCATGGCCAACCGAGCAGTCGGCGGTGTTGACGGGATATTGTCGTAACCGTAAATGCGCGCCAGCTCTTCGATAAGGTCTTCTTCAATAGCGATATCGAAACGGTATGACGGCGGGGTGACTAAAAAGTCGTCACCGTCATGGGCGAGATGCAGCCCCAGACCGCCGAGAATATCGGCAATTTGCGTGGCGGATAGGGTGATCCCCAGCACTTTATTGGCACGCGACGGGCGCAGACGGACGGCTGGTCGTGAAGGCAGGTGCGCGTGCGCACAGGCTTCGGTCACAGGGCCAGGTTGGCCTCCGCATATTTCGAGAATCAGCTGAGTAGCGCGCTCGATAGCCTGTCGTTGCAAATTGAAATCGACGCCACGTTCATAGCGGTGCGATGCATCCGAGGAAAAGCCCAAGGCACGCGCTTTGCCGGCGATGGCGTCGGGTGAGAAATAGGCGGACTCAATAAACAGATCCTTGGTGGCGTCATTAATTCCGGAATGCTCCCCCCCCATGATGCCCGCAAGCGCCAGGGCTTTCGCGTCATCCGCAATCAGTGCCGTGTCTGCACTGGGGCTAACGGTTTGTTCGTTCAACAATAAAAGCTGTTCGCCGGAATTCGGGAAGCGGACATGAATGGTGCCGTGCAACTGGTCGTTGTCAAACGCATGTAGTGGTTGGCCCAACTCCAGCATGACATAGTTGGTTATGTCCACCAGTGCAGAGATTGCTCGAATGCCACTGCGCTCAATGCGCTGTTTCATCCAGGTAGGTGTCGCTGCTTTGGCATTGACCCCTTTAATGATGCGCCCACAGTACCGTGGGCAAGCGCTCGCAGCATCAAGCTCAACGCGGCGCTCATCCGCTATCGTTGCATCGATAGCCTGACTGGCTAGTGGCTGCAGGGGGGCGCCAGTTAGTGCGGCGACTTCGCGCGCGATACCCAGAAGAGACAAACAGTCGGCGCGGTTGGGGGTGAGTTTGAGAGTGATACGTTTATCATCGAGATCAAGATACCGTCGAATATCTTCACCCACCGGGGCATCATCAGCTAGCTGCAGCAGGCCTTCGTGATCCTGTGAGAGCCCCAGTTCGCGGGCTGAGCAGAGCATGCCAAAACTTTCTATGCCCCGAACCTTGGCTTTTTTGATGTTGAAGTCACCCGGCAGTTTGGCGCCTACGCGCGCACACGGGACTTTCAGGCCCACTGCGGCATTGGGAGCGCCGCAGACGATTTGCAACAGTTCAGGTTCGCCGATGTCGACGGTACAAAGCTTGAGTTTGTCGGCATCAGGGTGCTTTTCAGCCGTTCTGATTTGCCCGACGACAACGTGGGTAAATGCGGGAGCGGCTGGCTCACATTCTTCAACTTCGAGACCTGCCATGGTGAGCAGGTGGCAAAGTTCATCGGTGGTGAGTGCCGGGTTACACAGGCTGCGGAGCCAGGATTCTGAGAATTGCATGACTGTTTGCGTCCGTAGTGCTTAGTGAAATTGCGCCAAAAAGCGCAGGTCGCCATCAAAAAAGAGGCGTAGATCATTGATGCCATAACGCAGCATGGTGAGGCGATCCGGGCCCATGCCAAAGGCGAATCCGGTGTATTTCTCTGGATCAAAACCACCGCAGCGCAAGACGTTCGGATGCACCATGCCGCAACCCGCAATCTCCAGCCATCGCCCTTCCAGAGCACCGCTCATGAAGGCGACGTCAATTTCGGCAGATGGTTCCGTGAACGGGAAGAAGGACGGGCGGAAGCGAACTTTCAGATCATTGCTCTCAAAGAAGCTGCGCAGAAAGTCAGCGACAACGCCTTTGAGGTCGGCAAAGCTGACATGCTCGCCAACCCATAATCCTTCGACCTGATGGAACATCGGGGAGTGGGTCGCATCGGAGTCGACGCGATAGACCCGGCCAGGGCAAATGATGCGCAATTCGGGTATTGCTGCTGCCGCTTTGTATTTTTCAACATGCGCAAGCATGGCGCGAATTTGCACGGGGCTGGTGTGGGTGCGCAGGAGGACGTCCTCCAGTGGCTTGCCATTACTGCCTTGCAAATAAAAGGTGTCGTGCATCGATCTTGCCGGATGCTTTTCTGGCGTATTAAGGGCCGTAAAGTTGTGCCAGTCGGTTTCGATTTCAGGGCCATCGGCAACCGAGAAACCAATGGAGCGAAATAGCTGCTCGATTCGATCCAGCGTACGCATGACGGGGTGCATGGTGCCTCGCTCTGCGCCCCGCCCAGGCAGAGTGATATCGAGGGCTTCGGCGGCCAGTTGGGCATTTAACTTGGCGGCCTGTAGGGCTTCACGGCGAGCGGTGAGGGCCGACTCAACGGCCTGCTTGGCGACGTTAATGGTTGCGCCCAGGGTTTTGCGTTCTTCCGGTGGCAGCTTGCCCAGTCCCTTGAGCAAGGCGGTCAGTGAGCCGTCTTTGCCCAGATAGCGAGCTTTGGCATCTTCAAGTTGAGCTGGTTCAGCGGCTGCGGCGAAGTCGGCGGTAGCTTGGGTGACCAGATGATCCAGTGATTCAGGCGTATCCATAGTGCGGGGAGCGACGATGAGGGCGGGGGTGGAAGCAAGAAAAAAGGAGGCCCCTTGCGGGAAGCCTCCTTTGTCCGGATGCTGCTGGCTTAGGCGGAAAGCTGAGCCTTGGCCTGATTCGCCAGAGCGGCGAATGCCGGTTTGTCGAATACGGCCAGATCAGCGAGAACCTTGCGGTCAACGTCGATCGAAGCCTTTTTCAGGCCATTCATGAAGGTGCTGTACTTCATGCCCAGCTCGCGAGCTGCTGCATTGATACGGGCAATCCACAGGGCACGGAACTGACGCTTGCGCTGACGACGGTCACGATACTGGTACTGACCAGCTTTCATCACCGCTTCTTTAGCGACGCGATAGACCCGGCTACGACGGCCGCGGTAACCCTTGGCTTGGTCGAGGACTTTCTTGTGACGCGCGCGCGCCGTTACACCACGTTTAACTCTAGGCATTTTCTAGTCTCCTTATGCGTAGGGCATCATGGCGCGTACGGACTGGGTGTCCGAGGCGTTGACCGAATGAACGCCACGCAATTGACGCTTGGTCTTGGTGGTTTTCTTGGTCAGGATGTGGCGCTTGAAAGCGCTAGCACGCTTGATGCTGCAGGAAGC
>CAZFSH010000231.1:0-4856 GCA_964521935.1 uncultured Propionivibrio sp. | reverse complement strand
AGCGTGACAGTAGCGCCGCCTGCTCGGCAACCATGCGATCACGCTGACTCATGCCAACGGTGTCGATCAAGACCATGTGCTTATCGCGCAGATCGGCTAAGGTGCGGCGCAAATCATCGCCATCACGCACCACATAAACGGGCACGCCCAAAATGCGTCCATAAATGCGCAGCTGTTCATGCGCACCGATACGGTAGCCATCGGTGGTCAGCAAGGCGAGGCGGTCCGCGCCATAGCGCACTACACAACGGGCAGCGAGTTTGGCGGTGGTCGTGGTCTTACCCACACCGGTCGGGCCAACGAGTGCGTACACCCCGCCACGATCAATGAAATCGGCATCGGCCGGCAAAGTGCGTAGCCGGCGGTTCACGGAAGCACGCAACCAGCGGCGCGCCTCTTCTTCACCCGCATTGTCGGGCATTTCCTGAATCAAACGGCGCGAAAGCATGCTGGAAAAACCGGTTTCCATCATCTCGGCAAGCAGTAAGGCCTTCAGCGGAGATTCGCGCGCCAGCTCACCCCACGCAAATCCGGCGAGCTGCTTTTCCAGCAGGCTTTTGATCGTGCGCATTTCTTCCATCAGCGCGCTAACTTGCGGTGTTGGCGCCTCGCCCATCATGTCCTGACCATCAATCCGTGGCTCGCGTTCAGCGGCCTGAGCGGCAGAGCGAAGATGCGCCGCAACTTGCGATGCGGGCAGAATGTCCTCCTGGTCGCCATCTCGTGGCAATGGCCGCAGACGACTCTGTTCGCCGGGGCCAGGCATGGACGGTGCCGCAGCTTTCGGCACCATGCCGGGAGGTACCCACGGGCGTATCGTTGGCTCGGGCGCTGATCCCGATGCGGACACAGACGAACGCGCAGCAGCCGCTTGACGGCGGGCGCCGTTGATTAGCACCCGGTAATCGTCATCACTTTCGTTAATGGCCGGAGTACTGGTGGCTGGCGGTGGCACTGGTGCTGCCGGAGCACGACGCACCGTCGTGTTCTCTACTGGTGCGTTCATGCGCGGTGGCGCCGGACGGGCTGATTGCGCAGTGGCGGTAACACCGAAAGGCGTCGCTGTTGCAGGGGGCATGGGCGCAGGCGGAGCCGAGGTTACCCCTTGTGACAAGGCGTCCAGACTATCCGGTGACATCGCCAGAATTTCAACACCACCGTTTTCCATCGGTTTGTTGGAAACGACTACAGCGTCCAGGCCCAAGTCCTCCTTGACCTTGCGCAGACAGTCGCGTGCTGTAGCACCGACGAAACGTTTTACCGTCATTTATTGGCTCCGATGAGTATCGTGACTTTTATGGTGCGAGTGTCCGGAACTTCGGTATTCGCAATCACTTTGAGTTGTGGCACAGCACGGCGCAGGAAGCGAGAAAGCAACCAACGTAAATTTCCTGGAACAAGCAATACCGCAGGAACACCGATGTCTTCCTGCTTCTGCACCGCTGCCGCGGTTTCGCGCAATAGATTGTCAGCGAGACCCGGTTCGATGCCGGAGGCATCGCCGCCACCTTGCAACACCTGGGCAAGAATGCGCTCTAATGAAGGGTCTAGCGTCATGACCTGGAGCTCACTCTCCCCCGGGAACAACTGCTGGACGATAGCGCGCCCCAGCGCGATACGTACTTGCGCCGTCAATTCCATAGGGTCTTGTGAGCGCATCGCAAACTCTGACAGCGTTTCGATGATGGTGCGCATATCGCGAATGCTGACGCCTTCATCCAGCAAGTTTTGCAGCACACGCTGAACCGACGACAAGCTGAGCATCTTGGGCACCAGATCCTCGATAAGCCGTGGCGATTCTTTTGCCAAGTGATCGAGCAATGCTTGCGTTTCCTGTCGCCCGAGTAGCTCGCTCGCGTGTGACAGGATGATGTGATTGAGGTGGGTGGCGACAACCGTACTAGCATCGACGACCGTATAACCCAGCACATGGGCCTGCTCGCGCATATTGCCATCGACCCACACCGCCGGTAAGCCAAACGCCGGGTCTTTGGTCGGCGTACCCGGTAGCTGGCCTGTTACGCGGCCAGGATTGATCGCCAGATGCATGCCGGGAAACGCTTCACCCGAGCCAACTTCCACGCCTTTAAGTACCAAGCGATACGCGTTGGGGCGCAGTTCCAAATTGTCCCGAATGTGCACCGGCGCTGAGAGAAAACCGATTTCTTGCGCAAACTTCTTGCGCAAGCCGCGAATGCGTTTAAGCAATTCCCCATCCTGCCCCTTATCGACTAAGGGAATCAAACGGTAACCAACTTCCAGGCCCAGCACATCCACAGGTGCCACGTCCGCCCAGCTGGCTTCAATATTTTCAACCGGTGCTTGCTCTTGTACCACCGCCTCCGCTTTAGCAGGCTTAACGCTGGCTTGGTTCTTTTCCTTCAGCATCCACCAGCCCAAGCCACCCAGTGCAATGGCCAACGACAAGAATGCAAAATGTGGCATTCCCGGAATCAGACCGAGCGCCCCCAAAATGGCTGCAGTCAGCATCAGCACCAGCGGGTTTCCGAATACCTGCTGACCGACCTGCGTACCGATATCGCGATCATCCCCGCCCACGCGGGTAACGACCAGACCTGCAGCGGTCGAAATTATCAGCGCCGGGATTTGCGCGACGAGGCCGTCACCAATGGTGAGCAGTGTGTAAGTTTTCGCGGCATCACCGGCGGAAAGATCGTGCTGAACAACTCCAACCACTAAACCGCCAATGATGTTGATCACCAAAATCAGAATGCCGGCGACCGCATCGCCGCGGACGAACTTGGAGGCACCGTCCATGGAGCCATAAAAGTCGGCCTCCTGGGCAATCTCTGCCCGGCGCTTGCGTGCAACGTCTTCGCCAATAAGGCCTGCATTGAGGTCGGCATCAATGGCCATTTGCTTACCCGGCATGGCATCGAGGGTGAACCGTGCCGAAACTTCGGCAATTCGGCCGGCACCTTTGGTGATCACGATGAAGTTGATCAACGTCAGGATGACGAACACCACAATACCTACCGCGTAGTTACCCCCAACTAGAAAATGGCCAAACGCCTCAATCACCTTGCCGGCGGCGGCCGGCCCGTTATGACCTTCAAGCAGAATGATTCGCGTCGACGCCACGTTTAACGACAAGCGCAGCAGCGTCGTCACCAACAAAACGGTTGGGAACACCGAAAAGTCGAGCGGCTTCATGACGTACATCGCCACCAACAGCACCATGATCGAAATAGCGATGTTGAAGGTGAAAAACACGTCGAGCAGCAAAGGCGGCAGCGGCAACACCATCATCGACAACACAAAGATGATGACGGCCGGCGCCATGAGCTGACGAATATTCACGCGCGCAAAAAAGTCCTGCAATATCAGTGCGGGATTCATGCTGCCATGGCCTCATTCAATGCATCAGTGATCGGCGCATCCTCAGGAACGCCGGGGTCAAGATCTGCCGGAACAGCGATGTTGTCAGGTTTGCTCGGCGGCAACATGCGACCTCCCGATCGGGCAAACTCATTCAATTGATAGACGTAGGCCATGACCTCAGCGACGGCGGTGTACAGCCCCGACGGCACGGTGTCACCCAGTTCCGCATGGCGATGCAAGGCCCGCGCCAGCGGTGGCGCTTCCACCAATGGCACACCGTTCTCGGCAGCCACTTCCCGGATTCGGGCGGCAACCATGTTCATGCCTTTGGCCACGACTTGAGGCGCGCTCATCTTGCTGGAATCGTATTTCAAGGCGACAGCGAAGTGCGTAGGGTTAGTCACCACTACATCCGCCTTGGGCACCTCAGACATCATGCGCCGGCGCGCAATTTCACGCTGCTGACTACGTATGCGCGCTTTCAGGTGTGGATCGCCTTCCATTTCCTTATGTTCTTGAACTAACTCTTCACGCGTCATTTTTAGGCGATCGTAGTACTGCCAAAGCTGAAATGGCACATCCATCAGGGCAATGATCGCAACCCCGCCAACGAGCGCCATCAAACTGTTCAGCAGTATTTTGACGAACGAGACGAGACTGACTTCGATGGCCTGTGTTGTCAGCGCAAACAAACGATCTTGCTCGTGACGCACTACCCAGTAGATGATGCCGCCGATAAGCAGCGCCTTAAGCAAGGCCTTGATCAGCTCCGCCACACTCTGCCACGAGAACATGCGGCCGATACCTTTGATCGGGTCAATGCGCCCGAAATCAAACTGCAAGGCTTTGCCGCTGAGCACAAAGCCCCCCACTGCTGCTGGCGCCAGAATGGCCGCCACAATGGTCAGGGCAAACAGTGGCGCCAGCATCACCAAGGCTTCGCTGGCCTGATGCACGGCGATAAGCGCCATCTGGTTCGGATCAAAGGCCGCCCGCCGGTCGAACGTCAAACCGCTGCTGAGTAAGGTGGATGTGCGCTGGGAAAACCAGCTGCCCATGGCCCAGAGCGTGCCCGTTCCCGCTGCCAGCACCATGAAGGCAGTGAGTTCGCGCGACTGCGGAACATTACCCTCCTCGCGCGCCTGCTCGAGGCGGCGCGAGGACGCTGGTTCGGTACGTTCGAGATCGCTGTCTTCAGCCACGGATTCTTTCCCTCATACCGGCAATTATTGCCGGCAGGGAAAAATACGAACCCGCAAACAGGGTAGCAATGCCCTGCTAATTAAACTCTACGTCCTACCGTGCCTTGTGTGGAGTTCATGAACCACTCTACGCCGTGTCACAGCGGCTGACTTTTGAATCGATTTTTGGACTCGATCGCGACTAGCTTTATCCCCGGGCCGGGAGCCCGGGTGTCAAAGAAATTATGCGGCGGCCAGAGGAATAAAGGCCGAACGCGGCACGCCACGCCCCTCACCTAAATTGCCGAGAATTTCTTTCATATCCAGAATCAG
>CAZFSH010000230.1:0-4868 GCA_964521935.1 uncultured Propionivibrio sp. | reverse complement strand
CGAAAGGTGATCCTGGTCGTCAACACTGCCAGAAAGTGCGTCTTCACCGGCCAGTACGAACCGCTGGATGCGCTCTACGAGAAATACCGCGAGCGCGGCCTGGTGGTGATCGGTTTCCCCTCCAACGACTACGGCAACCAGGAGCCCGGCGACAGCAAGCAGATCGCCGACTTCTGCCGCCTGACCTACGGCGTGAAATTTCCCATGCTGGCCAAGACGGATATTGCCGCACCCAAAACCAATGCCTTATATGCCCTGTTGATCAAGCAAACCGACACGCGGCCGAAATGGAATTTCCATAAATACCTGATAGATCGCACGGGCACGAAAGTCGAAAGCTTCAACACCCTGGTCGCCCCCGATAGCAGCATGCTGGTCCGTGCTATTGAAGCGCGCCTGGCCGAGCCTGCGCCACGCTAAGCAAGGCCATAATGACCTACGCCCCCCCCCGTTTTGAACGCAAGATTGTCGCACCGACAGATCTCAGCCACCTCCCCGATTTCCTCACCACGCTGCCGCGGCCATGGGTGTTCACCAATGGTTGCTTCGACATCCTGCATCGCGGTCATGTGACCTATCTGGCGCAGGCCGCTAGTTTGGGTGCCAGCCTGATCGTGGCGGTGAATTCAGACGCCTCGGTCAAGCGTTTGGGCAAGGGCGAAGACCGTCCCGTGAATACGCTGGCGAACCGCTTGGCGGTACTTGCCGCGCTGGAAAGCGTTGCGCTGGTCACGTGGTTTGAGGAAGACACACCCATCGAGCGCATCAGGCAGATTCGCCCTGACGTACTGGTCAAAGGGGGTGACTGGCCGGTGGAAAAAATTGTTGGCTACACCGAGGTACTCGGATGGGGTGGCAGCGTGCATTCCATCCCCTTTCTGCATCAGACGTCCACCACCGCCTTGCTCGACAAGATCCGTACGCTGTAACGCGTTGAGCTAAAAGTCAGCCCCTGTGGGACGGCACCGTCGACACGCCGCCGTCATTACACCTTGAAGCGCGACACCGCTGACTGCAAATCGCTGGCTGAATGACGCAAGCTTCCGGCCAAGCTGCTGACATCGCGCGAGGTAGCACTGGCTTCCTCGGCAATGCTGGCAATGCGCTCCATGTTCTGGGCAATCTCAACGCTGGTACCGCGTTGCTCGGTCACCGCACTGACAATTTCGGCGACACCGGTACCGGCCTGCTCCACCGAACGGCGTGCGGTTGCCAGCGTGCTCTCGACCTCACCGGCTAAGGCGGTACTCTGACTAATGGCACGATGACCGTGCTCAATCGCGGTGCGTACAGCATCGCTCTGGGCAATAATCGACTGCGCCACAGCGTTGATCTCCCCCGCTGAGCTGCCCGACTTTTCCGCCAGCTTGCGCACTTCATCCGCCACCACGGCGAACCCACGTCCCTGCTCGCCCGCACGCGCGGCTTCAATGGCCGCATTGAGCGCCAGCAGATTGGTCTGGTCGGCGATTTCACGCACCTCCTGCGTCAAATGCGTGATCGCACTGGTGCTCTTGACGAACTCCTCCACCGCCGCGGCAATCTCTTCGACACTACGCTGGATCAGGCGAATTTCGCCAACCAGATACGTGACCTTCTGGTTACCAACCAGGCTGTCATTGACGCTGTCTTGCGACTTGCCGCGTACATCAGCAGCCGCGTCCGTGACGGTAGCGATTGAAACGGTCAATTCCTCGATCGCCGCCGCATTGGCCGACACGGCCTCCGACTGACTAACCGCACGATCACGCAAGCCATCGGCATCGCGCGCCAAGCGCTCAGCCTCCTGGCTCACATCATCGGTGGCGGCACGCACCTGCACCACCAGCGTCTGCAATTGCCCGACCATGCCATCAAAGGCCTTGGCCATCGAGCCAAATTCATCCGCGCGGTGCAAATCAGCGCGATGTGTCAGATCGCTACTGTCGGCAATCTTACGCATCGCGCCTTCTAGTTGCGCAACGGGAGTAATGATGGCTCTGGCCAGCAGCACTGAAACCAAAACACCCAAGGCTGCCGCCAAGACACCGCCTGCCAGCAACACCATGCTCGCAGTATCAATCACGCCCATGATCTTTTGCCCGCCCGCTTCGGTGCGCTGCCCCACGATCGCCACCACACGGGAAAGCACTTTTTCCATCTGGACAAACTCGGCGCTGTTCGCCGTTGCCGGAATCGCTGGATCAAGCTTCTCCAGCTTGGACCAGGCCATCAGCACATCAGATGCCATACCTCTAACTTCTTCGATTGCGGCGGCTGCTTTGAGTTTTTCAAAGAACAGCATATGGTTTGCCATCGTACGCTGCAAACTGACAGCCGATTGGCCATCGGGTGCATTGCCGGCAATGGCGCGGGCATAGCGCTGCAAATCTGTTTCTGCCGTTAGCGCACTAACGGTACTAGGAATCAGGTTATCCGGAAAAAAGCGCGCTGCCTTGGCCGCAATCGACAAGGCGACATACCCGCCCACCGAGGCAAGCAACACAAGAACAACCATCGCGCCCAAAGAAAGGCGAATCCGTGTGGTGATGCGCATGCGACGACTCCCTACCCAAATAGTTCTTGGAAATATACCGGCAAACACGCAGTACGCTGCGGCATTAGCTGTGGTTTGCCGCAATACACCTTGCGCCGAACAGGGCTACACTGAGCGTGGAGCCTAATTTTGCTCTGCCTTTGTTCCATTCTGGTTTATGTCGTGTTATCTGGAGACAGCAATGCTTGACAACCTGAGCTTACAAACCCGCCTCACCGTTATCGGCGTGGTCGCCACCGCCAGCATTTTGTTTGCCGGCCTGTTTGGATTGAACCAACTGGCATCGCTCGATACCTACTTTCAGGTAAATCTGGACAAGGTGCACACCGGCATTGACTCCTTGTCTGACCAAGCTAACGCACTCGTGGCGTTCAAAGTACAGATTCAGGAATTCAAAAATGTCCTGATCCGTGGGCACAACCCCGAAGCCATGGCCAAGTACAGCAAAGCGTTTGTCACGGAAGGCGAAAAAGTACAGGCCAAGTTGGCTGCCGCCATCGCCATTGCAAAAAAGACGGACGATGGCACCGCCGATAAACTGGAGCAGCTGGCCCAGGCCCACCGAACCATGACCGCGGCCTATATGGAGGGGATCAAAGCCTTTGACCCAACCGACCCCGAGACCTACAAAAAAATTGATGCGATGGTCAAGGGCAAGGATCGTGACGTTCAGGCGGGCATGAGCAAGCTGATGGACGACAAGGAGCGCGAAGAAAAAACCAATATCGACGAGCAAATCACCCAATCGCACAGCATGTATCAGCGCACGCGCACCATCATGATCGTGGCGATCATCGCCATGGTAGGCGCCATGGCCGCCTTCCTGATCGGGATGCAGCGGCAAATCGCCCGGCAAGTCACGGCCATCCAGACCACCATGGCGTCGATCAGCAGCAATCTCGACCTTACCTTGCGTGCGCCGGATCAACATGCCGATGAACTATCGGCCACCGGCCGCTCGCTCAATGGCCTGCTCAAGGAGTTTCAGTCCGTGATTGGGGGCATGAAAGAGGACGCCTCACAACTCAACGGCTCGTCACAAGCGCTATCCACCTCGATCACACAGTTAGATGCCTCAGTCAACATGCAGTCGGAGGCAACCTCCTCGATGGCGGCGGCGATGGAAGAAATGTCAGTCAGCATTACGCACGTCAGCGACTCCGCCAAAACCGCCAGCGCGACCTCGGAAGAGTCCTTGCGCCTGGCCGACGAAGGCTATTCAGTCATCAACCAAACCGTCAGCGCCATGAATGCCATGGCCGGCACCGTACGCACCACCGCCGATACCGTCACAACACTGGGTGACCGCTCACGCGAGATCGGCCACATCGCCAGCGTGATCAAGGACATCGCAGACCAAACCAACCTGCTCGCCCTCAATGCGGCCATCGAAGCCGCCCGCGCGGGTGAAACGGGCCGTGGCTTTGCCGTCGTGGCGGACGAGGTACGCAAGCTGGCTGAACGCACGGCCAATGCCACCACCGAAATTTCCGGTGTCATTGCCGCGATTCAGGGTGACACCGAACGGGCCGTAGGCAACATGCAAACCATCGTAGGCCAAGTCGACCAAACAGCCTCATCGGCCCGCGATGCAGGCAATGTCATGCAGCGAATTCGGGCCGGTGCCGAACAGGTACTTTCTCACGCCGGGAATATTGCCGGCGCACTCGACAAGCAATCCAACGCATCGGAACTGGTCGCTCACGACGTCGAACGCATCATCAGCATGTCAAGCGACAATGCCCGTGCACTGGCGAGCGTACGTTCAGCCGCCGATAACATGCGTGAGCTGGCAACTAATATGAACAGCATCGCAGTACGCTTCAACGCCTGAGCCGCGGATTAAGTATCGTCTAGCGCGTTGCCTGCATCTGCGCCCGCACTAAGGCTATGTGTGAGCGTAAGGTATAAAACATGTCGGTAAAGGCTAATGGCGCGCGCAGTTGATTAACCGCGCGCTCAATGGCATCGAGTTTCGCCAGCCAGGTCTGAACATCGGCATTCACCGAGCGGTCGCTGCTCGCCGCAAACTCTGCCTCCAGAAACTTCAACTCACCGTAATGCCGGAAGATGCGCGATTTGATCCGCCAGTGATAGAGCGATGGGGCCAACTTGAACAAGGGTACCAGAACGGCTACAAAAGGCAGCAGCATCACCAGCATGCGATCAACCAGGGTCGCCGCCCAGAAGGGCAAAAAGCGCTGCAACCACGGCTTGCCCGAGGCATAAAAACGCTTTGCCTCCGGCGCCAGCGGAAAATCGGTATTGCCCGCGCGAGGAAACTCGGCGGGACGCTGAAACGTGCCCGCCACCGCATGGACTTCACTCACCG
>CAZFSH010000229.1:0-4887 GCA_964521935.1 uncultured Propionivibrio sp. | reverse complement strand
CGCCGAATAATTTGCTCAATCAGGCGACCTTGAACTATGGCGCCACCTGGTGGTCGGCGACGTTACTGGCGCAAAAATATCAGACTCTGGGTAATGTCGCCGAGCCCTATCAGCGCATGCCCCAGTTGAACATCACGGCGGCACGTGCTGATTTGCCCGTGGGGCTGCAGTTCAATTTTGCGGGTGAAGTCGCCTATTTTTCGCGTGCTAGCAGTCTGGAGTATCTTGATAGCACACTCATCCCTAGTGGAGGAGTGTGTCGCCTGACCACTGGTACCAAGTGTGCAGTGCCTCGTCCCGATGCCACGCGTACTACGCTCTACCCGCAAATTTCGCTGCCCATGCAGTCGGCGGCGTTTTATCTGACTCCCAAGCTGGGATTTCACAATACCAGCTACGATATTCAGAAGACTGACCTGACCCCATCCGCCAGCGTGAGTCGCGCGGTGCCGATTGTTTCGGTTGATGCCGGAGCCTTCCTTGAGCGCAACGTGAATTGGTTTGGGTCATCGCTTATTCAAACGCTGGAGCCCCGTCTTTATTACCTGAATGTGCCGGAGCGCGATCAGCGGGCCATTCCGCTTTTCGATACGGGTATTGCCGACTTTAACTTTGCGCAGATCTTCTCGGAGAACCGCTACGGTGGTGGCGACCGTATTGCCGAAGCGAACCAGCTTACCGCCATGGTCAGCTCGCGCTTGATCAGCCCCGACACGGGAGCAGAATTGCTGCGCGCCGGCGTTGGTCAGCGCCTTTACTTCAAGGATCAGTACGTCACCCTGAACTCGGACTACGATCCCACCATCAACGAGGCGATTCGACCGGGGCGGACAACCGACTACCTGGCGGCGCTGAGCGGCTTGATTTTGCCCAAGACCCATCTGGATACCACGGTTCAGTACAACCCGGTCACCAAAACCACCGACCGCTGGACGATGGGGGTGCGCTATCAGCCGGAAATCGGCAAAGTGTTGAATGCCGGTTACCGTTATGTGCGTGGTGTTGCCGGCGCACCGGCATCGCTTGATCAGCTGGACTTTTCCGCGCAGTGGCCGCTGGCGAATGGCTGGAGTGGTGTGGGGCGTTACAACTACTCGCTTGTTGATAAGCGCTTGATCGAGGCGCTCGGCGGGCTGGAATACAGTGCCGGTTGCTGGACCGCACGTGGCATCATTCAGCGCACCATTACCAACACCGCGCAAACCGACACCGCATTCTTTTTCCAGCTAGAGCTGTCCGAGTTCTCAAAGCTGGGCTCCAACCCCTTGAACTTGCTGAAGCGCTCGGTTCCCGGCTATGGCGCCGTCAACTCGCTGGAGTTGGACCCCGAGTTTTCAACTCCCTAAATTTCGTATGAAAGTAGCATACATGACTAGGCTTGCCGACACACTTTTCCCTGTTGCGGTTCTGAAGCGTTCGCTGATGACGGGCATGATCGCGTTGTCTTTCTGCACCGTCGCCGCAGTGGCCACCGTTGCTACCCCTGCCAACGCAGCGAATGCACGCATCACTCCCATTGAGCTCAATCGCATCGTCGCCGTCGTTAACGACGAGGCCATTACCAGCAAGGAATTGCAGGCGCGCATGGCGACGGTGGAGCGTCAGTTGAAAGGGCAGAACGTGCAGTTGCCGCCACAAGCCGTGCTGGAAAAGCAATTGCTCGAGCGCATGATTGTTGATCGTGTGCAGTTGCAACTGGCGAAGGAAACCGGACTGCGCATTTCCGATATCGAGCTGGACGGAGCCTTGCGCCGCATCGCGGGCAATAACCGCATGTCCTTGGAAGATTTTCGTACGGCGCTGGATAAAGACGGTGTCAGATGGGCGGCCTTCCGTGAAGAAATCCGCGATGAGATGACCATCTCGCGGCTGCGTGAGCGCGATGTGGATAGCCGCATCATGGTGACGGATGGCGAGATCGATAACTATCTGGCGAACCCTGCCGGTGGTTTGAGTGCCAACACCGAAGTCAAGGTGGCGCACATCATCGTGCGGGTGCCCGAGCAGGCTACGCCTGACCAACTGATGCGTGTCGGCGCGCGAGCCAGCGAGGCGCTGTCGCAACTGAAGCGCGGCGAACCGTTTGGCAAGGTTGCCGCGGCCTATTCCGATGCCCCCGATGGCTTGTCCGGCGGCAACATGGGCGTTCGTCCGATAAATAGTTTGCCCTCGCTCTATGCCGAAGCCGTGATGAAACTCAAGTCGGGCGAGGTCAGCGAAATTTTGCGTAGCCCGGCCGGGTTCCATATCGTCAAGCTGGTTGAGCAGGCTGGCTCCAACAGCCAGCTGAACGCCGTGCTCAAACAGACGCGCGCGCGCCATATTCTGGTCAAGGTGACGGATACCGTAACGGTTGACGAAGCCCAGCGGCGTATTCAGGAGATTAAAGAGCGTCTGGACAATGGCAGCGATTTTGCTGCGCTGGCCAAACAGTTTTCCGACGACCTTTCGGGGGCCAAAGGTGGTGATCTGGGCTGGTTGTATCAGGGCGATACGGTGCCTGATTTTGAGCGCGCCATGGACGCGCTGAAGATCAATGAAGTCAGCGCTCCCGTGCGTTCACAGTTCGGTTTTCACATCATTCAGGTGCAAGAGCGCCGCAATGAAGAGGCGAATGACGAGCGCAAGCGTCTGGTGGCGCGCCAGGTGTTGCGTGAGCGCAAGTCTGACGAGTCGTACCAGGAGTGGATTCGCCAGCAGCGCGACCGAGCTTATGTCGAATACCGCACCGAGGAGCGTTGATCCGGGTCTCCCCCGGATCGCCATTACCTCCGGTGAACCAGCGGGAATAGGTCCGGACATTTGTTTGCGACTGGCCGAACGCCACTGGCCGGCCTCGCTGGTGATTTTTGGCGATGCCGATTTGCTGAGTGAGCGGGCCCGGATGTTGGCGCTGGATATGAGCCAGCTCACCATTCGGCACGTTCCCGTGCAAAAGTCAGTCGCTGTGGGACGGCAAGATCCTGCCAATGCGCGCTATGTGCTCGACATGCTCGATGCGGCGCTCGCGGGTTGCCGTAGCGGTGAATTCGCCGCCATGGTCACTGCACCTGTGCACAAGGGCGTGATCAATGACGCGGGCATTCCTTTTACGGGGCACACCGAATATCTGGCCGAGCACACACAGACTCCGCGTGTGGTCATGATGCTGGCGGGAGCGGGTTTGCGCGTGGCGCTGGCGACGACGCACCTGGCGCTCAAAGACGTGCCTGTGGCACTCACGCGTGCTGAGCTGGAAACGACGCTGCGCATCGTGCATGCGGATCTGCAACGCAAGTTCGGCATCAGCCAACCGCGCATTCTGGTTGCCGGGCTTAACCCGCATGCCGGTGAAGGTGGACATATGGGGCGAGAGGAAATCGACGTGATTGCCCCCGTGCTGGATCAACTGCGCGCCGAAGGCATGAATCTGGTTGGGCCTTTACCCGCTGATACCTTGTTCACCAAGAACGTCTTGGCAGGTTCCGATGCGCAAGTGGCGATGTATCACGACCAAGGATTAGCCGTACTCAAGTATGCGGCCTTTGACGAAGGGATTAACGTCACCCTGGGTTTGCCCATTATTCGTACCTCGGTTGACCACGGTACGGCGCTTGATCTCGCCGGCACCGGCAACGCTTCGCCGACCAGCTTGTTCGCAGCGGTGAATGCCGCCATTGATATGGCCCAACGTGCTGGAAGCTTACGGATATGAGCCGCGAAACGGCGGTGGATGGCCACACCGCGCGCAAGCGCTTTGGGCAGAACTTTCTCGTCTCGCACGGTGTGATCAAAAAAATTATCGATGCCGTGGGTGCGCGCGCCGATGACACTGTGGTGGAAATCGGCCCCGGCCTCGGCGCACTGACCGATCCGTTGTTGGAGCGCTTGCCGCATCTGCATGTGGTTGAAATCGATCGTGATCTGATTGCCCGCTTGCGTGAGCGCTACCCCGCAGAGCGCCTGAGCATTCACGAGGGCGATGCGCTGGAATTCGACTTCGGCGCGCTCAAACAAGCCGGGCGCTTGAAGATCGTCGGCAACTTGCCCTACAACATCTCCAGCCCCCTGTTGTTCCACTTGGCCAACTACGCCGAGCAGGTTTACGACATGCACTTCATGTTGCAAAAAGAAGTGGTTGATCGTATGGTCGCCGCACCGGGCGAGAGCGATTACGGCCGCTTGTCGGTGATGCTGCAATACCGTTTTCACATGGATCGCCTGTTCATCGTACCGCCCGGTTCGTTCAACCCACCGCCCAAGGTCGATTCGGCCATCGTGCGCATGATCCCGCTGGATTTACGCTCAGCCAGTCATTCCAGCATCGGCGAGATCGCGCGGGACTACACCCACTTCAGCCAGTTGGTTGCGCGGGCTTTTTCGCAACGACGCAAGATGCTGCGCAACACCTTGCGCGAACTATGCTCCGAGGCGCAGCTTGTCGCTGCGGGCATCACGCCGACAGCCCGTGCCGAAGAGATTGGCGTCGCGGCATTTGTGCGCCTGAGCAATTCCTTGGTCAATGCCTAAATCCGATGTGGCCATCATCGGCGCCGGCCCCGCCGGGCTGATGGCGGCGGAGGTGGTCAGCGCAGCGGGCTATACCGTTGATATTTACGACGCGATGCCCTCCGCCGCGCGTAAGTTCCTGCGCGCTGGCGTCGGTGGGCTGAACCTGACGCATAGCGAAGCCTGGCCAGATTTCGTGGCGCGTTACCGCAGTCCGATAGTGACCAACTGGCTACGCGAGTTTGACGCTGAAGCCTTGCGTGCCTGGGCACAGAGTTTGGGTATTGAAACCTTCGTGGGGAGCTCGGGGCGGGTATTTCCTACGCAGATGAAAGCGGCCCCCTTGCTGCGCGCGTGGTTGCTCCGACTCAATCGACAGGGAGTGCGCTGGCATATGCG
>CAZFSH010000228.1:0-4893 GCA_964521935.1 uncultured Propionivibrio sp. | reverse complement strand
TTGAAAGCGAGAGGCGGCAAGCTGGTGGTCATCGACCCGCGCCGCAGCGAAACCGCCGAACTGGCCGACCAGCATGTCTTTATCCGCCCCGGCAGCGATGTGTTTTTGCTGCTCGGCATGGTGCAAACCCTGTTTGCCGAGCAACGCGTGCACCTAGGCAGCCTGGTAGACCACGTTTCCGGATTGGCCGAACTCGAAGCCGCGGTGATCGATTTCTCTCCCGAGTCGGTGGAGCAACGCTGCGGTATTGACGCCGCGACCATTCGGCAACTCGCGCGCGAGCTCGCCAACACACCGCGCGCGGCGCTCTACGGTCGGATAGGCACGTGCACGCAAACCTTCGGCACGCTGGCGAGCTGGCTGGTCGAAGTGATCAACATTCTCACCGGGCATCTCGACTGCGAAGGTGGTGCCATGCTCAGCCATTCCGCCACCTTCGCCGCCAACACACTGGGCAAGCCCGGTGTGGGGCGCGGGGTAAGCACCGGCCGGCATCACGCGCGCGTCAGCGGTGCGCCGGAGGTCTATGGCGAACTGCCCATTGGCTGTTTAGCCGAAGAAATCGAAACTCCGGCGACGGAGACAAACAAGGGCCGGGGACAGAGCCAAATTCGCGCACTGTTCACCATCGCCAGCAACCCCGTGCTCTCAGCGCCCAACGGGCCACGCCTCTCGGCCGCCTTGGAGCAGCTCGACTTCATGGTCAGTGTCGATATTTACCTCAACGAAACCACGCGCCACGCCGACGTCATCTTGCCCGGCCGTTCGCCCCTGGAAGACGGCCATTACGACGTCGCCTTTCCCCAATTTGCCTACCGCAACAGCGTGCGCTACAGCCCACCGGTATTTGCGGCAACGCCCGGTCAGCCTGCCGAATGGGAAATACTGTTGCGCCTCACTGCCATTGCCCAAGGCAAAGGCGCCAACATAGATATCGGTGCCTTTGAAGACGCGCTGTTTGCCGAGGATGTCGCCAAGCAGCTCGGACATTTGGGCGACGCTGCAATCAGCGCAGTAAACTCAGCCGCTGTGGGACGGCGCGGCCCGGAGCGGCTGATCGACTATGCCTTGCGCAGCGGCCCATTTGGTGACCGCTATGGACTGAAACCTGAGGGCCTGTCGCTGGATAGGTTGCAAGCGCAGCCCCACGGCATCGACCTCGGCCCACTCACTCCACGCATGCCGGAAGCACTGCGTACGCCGTCCGGAAAAATCGAACTGGCACCAGCCATGTTGCTCGCCGACCTGCCCCGCGCCGCCCGCGCACTGGCCGAGCCAACGCCGGCGCTGGTCATCATCGGCCGCCGCGCCGTGCGCAGCAACAATAGCTGGATGCACAATCTACCCACGCTCGCCAAAGGACAAGGCAAATACGAATCACGCTGCACGTTGCTGATGCACCCCGACGATGCCAAACGCTATGGGCTAACAGATGGCGAGATGGCACGCATCACTTCCGCGACGGGCGAGATCGAGGCCCAAGTTGAAATCAGTGATGAGGTCATGGCGGGCGTCGTCAGCCTGCCGCACGGCTGGGGGCATGATCTACCCGGCACGCAACTGCGCGTCGCTAGCCAGCGCCCCGGCGCCAACCTCAATGCGCTCTTCGATGAACATGCGCGCGACCCGCTTTCGGGGAACTCGGTGCTCTCTGGCGTGCCGGTGAGCATCACCCGTGTTGCCAACAGCGCGGCAGGTTTGCCCGCATGATGATGACTACTACCGACACCGCGCTCGTCAATGCCGCGCTGTATTTGCTGCCCTCGCTGGCCATCGCGCACTTGCTGCGTCGGCTGTCGCACCGCTTCCTGATTTTTTCCGCATTGGTTTTGCCAGGTACCATGCTCCACGAATTGCTGCACCTGATCGCTGGCCTCGTCAGCAATGCCCGCCCCGTCAGCCTGTCGATCTGGCCACGGCGCGTGGCCGGCGGCTATCAACTGGGGGCGGTCGGCTTCAGCAATATCCGCTGGTACAACGCCGCCATCGTTGGCATGGCCCCCCTGCTCGGCTTTGCGCTGGCAATCTGGCTGGCCTTTGTGCGCACCTTACCGGGCAGTGGTTTGAACCAGATTGATCTGGCCGTCTGGTATGGCAGTGCCACCTTGCTGATTTGCTCGTGGCCCTCGAAAGAAGACTGGCGCTTGGCCAGCACCTCCTGGCCGCTGGCGCCACCGCTGATTTTCAGCCTGATTTATTGGCTGCGATAGGGCTTAGGAGTAAGCTATTCGCGTAGTGAATGACGGCGCAACATCACACGAAACATCGCACGAAACATCACGCGCAATTTCCCAGCAGCGTAACCGGAAGTCCCACGATGAAACGCTTTGATCGCCTGTTCTGTTCATCCTTGGCCAGCGTGCTTCCTGTGTTGGCCACGGTAGCCATGGTAATCACGGCAGCTATGGCTACCATTGCTACAGTGGGCGCTGCGGCTGCCGCAGCATCACCAACCGCGCAGCAAAAAATGCTGTTCATTTATAACGGTCCTGAGGCACCGAATGACAACCGCTACACCTATCACTGGCGGGTATTAACCGCGGCGTTGGAGGTAACCAAAAACAAATACGGCCCTTATGAGCTGGCCTCGGCCGACTTCATGAGCGAATCTCGCCAGATGATCGAGATAAATAACCCGAATGGCAAGCTCAATACCATGGTGCTGGATACCTCGCGCAACATGGAAAAAAACTTGTTACCGGTGAAAATCCCCATTGATAAAGGGCTATTGGGCTACCGGGTTTTTCTTATTCAAGCAAAAAACCAGGAACGATTTAACCAAATCAGCACCCTCGACGAGCTACGAAAAATCAGCATCGGTCAAGGCTTTGACTGGTCTGATCTGGAAATCTTCAAAGCAGCGGGTTTCCCTGTCGTACCCGGCGCCAGTTACGATGGCCTGTTCAGCATGCTCATGGCGAACCGGTTCGATGCCTTTGGCCGAGGGGTAACCGAAGTTCTGCCCGAACTGCAACAGCGCCGCAAGCGTTTACCCGGAATGGCGATTGAAAAATCAATCCTGCTGTACTACCCGATGCCGGTTTATTTTTGGTTTCCGCGCACCGAAAACGGCGAAGCGCGCGCCAAGCGTGTGCATGAGGGGATGAATCTGCTCATCGCCAATGGCACGCTCGACAAACTGTTTCACGAAGAGTTCGGTCCGGCCATCGCTGCGCTGGCGCTCAAGCAACGACGCTTGTTCAAGATCGACAATCCGACACTGCCGCCAAATCAGCCCTTTGACGACAAACGCCTGTGGTTTGATCCGCTGCGCTAACTGCTCATCACCGGCTTGCTGCGCCGCTGTCGCTTCAGGCGCTGAATGCAGTCTTCCAGCGTTTGCCCGACTATCGTCTGATCACGAATCGCCGCGATATTGGGCCAGGTCGCACGCTCCCCCTCCAGCAAGCGCTGAAGATAGTCGTCATGCGACAAATTGCTCAGCAAGTGCGTGTAATGGTGGGCACTAAAGCCGGGGTGGATGGTGACATCACCGTAATATTGTTGCTCAACCATGGCCACGGCGTGATCCAGCACCGCTTTGAGCATGCCCGGCTCCAGGCCGTAAGAAGACAATTGCAACATCTGCTTGCTGCGGTACTGAATTTCGTTTTTAACCAGCCCGGTCAGAAAACTACCCCAACCGGCCTTGCGCGTCTGGTTTTCGATAAAGGGCACAACGTGCGGATTGGTCTGGCTGACGATGTGATGATTGACGTTGTACAGCTCGGCAAGACGACGCGTTGGCAGGTCACTCTTGAGCGAGCCATCGACCCACTGTACCGAGGGCATGTAGGGGCGGAATTCGCCGCTACGATCTTTGGTCATCAGCGTAACCGGCGGAAACAAGCCGGGCACGGCGCACGAGGCGAGCACCGCGCTCCAGATAGTCAGGTGCGGCGTCGTCAAATAGTTGAGCAGGCGCGGCTGATGGTGATGGGCGACCGGAGAAACGGTAATGTTGATGATGCGCTTGGTACGCCGATAGGCTTCTTCAAACGTGTATTCACCGATGTTTTTGCGAATGAAGGCCTCAAGCTGGGTGTTATCCATGAGCGACTTTTGCCGCCACATATTGCCCGGTGTCAACCAGCGCCAGGCATGCAGGTCAAGTGACTCACCAGAAAACAGCTTGGGCAATTCGCTATCCAGCCGCGTGCACACCAGCGAGCCCATGATCGACCCGGCACTTGAACCGGAAATCACGCGCGGCAGCAGCTTTTGTTCCCACAGGGTTTTCAGCACGCCCATGTGGAACATGCCCATGTTGGCTCCGCCCGAGAGCAGTAACGCCGAACGGCCAAAACTATGACCGGTATTCTTGAAGAAAATCAATTTATCCGCGCCGGTGAGTTCCGGTACGTCATGGTCACAGAGGTAATTGAGCAAGTCCGTGACCTCGGTAATGTAGTCGTCAATCAGCAGCTTGGTGCCCACATGCGTGTGCTTATACAGCTCGGGATTAGCGAGGTTGCCCAAGTTCCGGTGCAGGCCTTCGCGCAGGCTGTAAATGATTTGTGACCAGTCTTTCGCCTTGCGCCAGGATTGCAATTGCGCCAGGCGCTGCTGAATCATTTGGTGCTGAAAATGTGGCGATACCGGATCGCGCTTCCACGCCTCATTACCTTCCAGCAGATCAAGCTCCAGCGCATTTTTGCGCCAGCTTGCAAAATCTGTCGCGCTATCCATCTCCTTGCGCAAATAACTAATGCGCTGCTTTTTTTCGCGGACACTGAGCGCGGCTTTGGGCTGGTCAGCAGCAGGAGCAGAGAACTTAGCAGTGGCTTTGGGCATGTAATCGATTATAGGTACTGAAGTCCTTGTCATTGTAGGAGGGATTACCCGACCGCGTGGCGCACACGCTCACAAAACAGCATGCACCGCGCCGCGCAG
>CAZFSH010000227.1:0-4908 GCA_964521935.1 uncultured Propionivibrio sp. | reverse complement strand
CCAACAAATCACTCAGTGAAAAATGCAGCCCGACACCGAACATCAACAACATGACGCCAATCTCTGACAACTGAGCAGCAATATGCGCATCAGCAACAAAACCCGGCGTCGCCGGCCCGATAAGGATGCCTGCCGCAAGATAGCCGACGAGCGCCGGCACCTTGATCCGCTCGGCAATAAATCCAAGTATCAAGGCAGCGCCAAAGCCGGCCGCAATCGTGGTAATCAGCGTTATGTTGTGATCCATCAGGTTCTTTATTTAGAGTTGTCAGAAGTAGGAGGTCGAGCGTGATTATTGTGCGGCACAGGATAGCGGATATGCCTTGCATCAATTAGCTTGGCGGATCGCAGTCTGCTTCACTACAGCTGTTCTGCAGGAGCTAAGCTAGCCGCTGCGCACGCACTCCCCACCGACTGAGTGCGTGATCGACATAGGCCACCGAATCAATAACCAAGCGCCGTCCCACAGCGACTGACTTTTGACAACCGTTGCTAATTAACTTCTACGAATTCAACAGCAAGATACGGAGTGCCTGCAAACTATCGGGCATCTAAAGTTGCGCCATGTCATCGTTATGAAAGGCTCGAACATGTCGAAGCAGACCGAAGCACACGCTCAAGCGGTGGCGTCCGATCCCCGTTGGGCATCGGTCTTAGCGCACGACACGAAGGCCGATGGACAGTTCTACTACTCGGTCAAAACGACCGGAATTTATTGCCGTCCTTCGTGCTCTGCCCGCACACCGCGACCAGAGAACGTCCGTTTTTTTCTGACCAGCGCTGAGGCCGAACAGGCGGGTTTTCGCCCCTGCAAGCGCTGCACACCGGAGCAGCCGACACGGCGTGAGCAGCATGCTGATTTGGTAGCGAGCCTTTGTCGGTTGATTGAGTCCGCTGATACATCGCCTACTCTTGACGCCTTGGCCCAGGCCGCTCAGATGAGCACGTTTCACGTGCATCGGGTATTCAAAGCCGTCACCGGTGTAACACCCAAGGCGTATGCCCTAGCCCATCGCGCTAAAAAAGTGCGCGAAGAACTGGTGCAGGCTAGTTCCGTGACAGATGCCATCTATGAAGCAGGCTACAACTCGAACGCTCGCTTCTACGATCAATCCAATCAATTACTGGGGATGACCCCATCGGCTTATCGAGCCGGGGGCGCGCAAGTCGCCATCCGATTTGCCATCGGTCAGTGCTCACTGGGGGCAATCCTGGTGGCTGCCAGCACTCGCGGCATCTGCGCCATCCTCATCGGGGATGATCCCGATGCTTTGGCGCGTGACCTGCAAGATCGGTTCACGAAGGCGGATTTGATTGGTGGTGATGCCGAGTTTGAACAACTGGTGGCCAAGGTAGTCGGTTTTGTCGAAATGCCCAAACGGGGCCTAGACCTGCCGCTTGATGTTCGTGGAACCGTCTTTCAGCAACGCGTATGGCAGGCGCTGCGCGAAATTCCTGCAGGGCAGACCGTGAGCTATACGGATATTGCCCAGCGCATCGGTGCGCCAAAGGCCGTGCGTGCCGTAGCGGGCGCTTGTGCCGCCAACCCGCTGGCGGTAGCAATTCCCTGCCACCGGGTGGTGCGCACCGACGGTAGTCTGTCTGGCTATCGCTGGGGAATCGAGCGCAAACGCGCCTTGCTGGAACTAGAAGCAAAGGTATAAAAGGCTGAGCCGCGATTCCAGAATTGCTCCTATTCGATAGTTCAACATTCTCTCAAGCAGCGACTCAAGGTTCAGCGCATTTATTTTTGGATTTAGCAGCTACCAAACTCACGCAGACTTACTTCACTTTCGCATCGGCGAGGTGTAATGTTCGCATAACCGTCGAAGAGGCTTGCGCAATGAAAAAGCTAACGTTGGCACTTGTTTCAAGCTTGATGCTATTGGCTGCGCCGGCCAGTGCCAAAGAAAAGTTGAATATTCTTACTTGGGAAGGGTATGTCACCCCGGACGACCTAAGCAAAGTTAACGCCATTCTTGAACAGCAGGGCTACGACATTGAGGCCAAAGTCATACAACCGTATGCTGAAGGCGCCGAGCAAATGTACGACCTCATTCGCGGCGGTAAGGCTGACATATCGTTCCTGACCCTGTTCTTCATCAAGCTACAGGGTGCGAAAGCGACAAAGATCATCCAGCCGATAAATACCTCGTCGCCGCGGCTGTCAAACTACCAGTATCTCTTACCTGCACTGACCAAAATCCCTATGGGAATGCTTGGAGAAAAGGTGTTGTACATACCTTTCGCTGGCGGCAGCTATGGCTTTTACGTCAATCGTAAAACGGTTGCTGCGGCTAACGTGCCGCGGTCATGGAAAGACTTGTTTTTACCCCGATGGAAGGGCAAGTACTCATTAAATAAGTCACAGATTTGGTACAACGTAGCTATCGCCTCAATGGCACTAGGCAAAAAGCCCTACTACATAAATGACTTGGCAGTCTCTGGCACGCGCGCGCAAGTGTTGAACGAAGTCCGAGACGATGGGCCATTGATGGACAAGCTGACAGCGCTTTATGCCGGAGCGGGAAATTTCTGGGATGCTGCCCCGACATTTCCGAAAACGCTTGATATCGTCAGCAGCTGGGGAATGGAGATTAAACAAGCCAATCATGATGGCGGCGATTGGCGCTCCATTGAGTTTGATGAGGGCGACTTGGTTTGGATGGATACCATTAACTTCGCCAGTACCCTTACTGGAAAGCGTCTGGAAGCAGCAGAGATTGCCGCCAATTACTTTATCGGCAAAGAAGTGCAAAGTCGCGTTTCACAAGACTTATCCCTCGTCGCAGTATCAACGCTGGCAGCAACCAATCCGATCCTAAAGGCAGACCCAACATTTTTTACCAAGGGAACTTTTATGCCAGCGTTCGATACGATTGCTGACAACTTGATGACCAAGCTCTCGAACACCGCGCTAAAAAAAGCAGGTATCCCGAAAGACTAGATTCTTATCCCGACTGTTCCCTGGGGGCAGCGTGTAGTTGAGCGTAAGCGCGCTTTTGTGCTCACAACGTGAAATTCACCGAACACCGCTATCGCTTGCGATACCGCAGCGTCCATGCTAACGAGCACCAGGTATTTCCCTGCTCTCAATACAGTTGAATTCCTCTTTGCAGCTGGGCATAGTCGCGCCATGTTCACATTTGACAACCGCCTGATCCGCGAACTGCCGGGTGACCCGGATACGCGCAACTTCGTGCGCCAGGTAAATAACGCCATCTGGTCCGCCGCTGCCGCCGAGCCGGTGGCCAGTCCTCGCCTGTTGGCGCATTCGGCCGAAATGGCCGAGATGTTGGGATTGCGCGACGAGGCCTTGCGCTCACCCGCCGTCGTGGCTGCCCTCGCGGGTAATCAGCCATTACCGGGTATGGCGCATTACGCCACCTGTTACGGCGGCCATCAGTTTGGCCACTGGGCGGGACAATTGGGCGATGGACGGGCGATCTACCTGGGTGAAGCGCTGTCATCCGATGGCCAGCGCTGGGAAATGCAGCTAAAAGGCGCCGGCCCAACGCCCTACTCGCGCACCGCCGATGGTCGCGCCGTGCTGCGTTCGTCAATCCGTGAATTTCTCTGCTCCGAAGCCATGCACCATCTGGGCGTGCCGACGACCCGGGCTCTCAGTCTGGTGGCCACGGGCGAAGGCGTCCTGCGCGACATGTTTTACGATGGCCGCGCACGCACCGAACCGGGGGCCATCGTCTGCCGCGTGGCGCCATCTTTCTTGCGTTTTGGTCACTTTGAAATTCACAGCGCGCGCAAAAATTATCCGCTCCTGCGGCAGCTGGTCGACTTCACCATCGCACGGGATTTCCCCGGTTTTAGCTCGGCAAACATCGGCGAATGGTTCGCGGAAATCTGCCGACGTACCGCCGTCATGGTGGCACACTGGATGCGCGTCGGCTTTGTTCATGGCGTGATGAACACTGACAACATGTCCATCCTCGGCCTCACCATCGACTACGGCCCGTATGGCTGGGTCGACGATTTCGACCCCGGCTGGACGCCCAACACGACCGATGCCGAAGGCAAGCGCTATTGCTTCGGCCGCCAGCCGGAAATCGCCCGCTGGAACCTCGAACGTCTGGCCATCGCCTTGCGCCCGCTGCTCGATAGCGACGCTCCCCTCGCTGACGGGCTTGCCGCCTACGATGCTGCCTATAGCGACGCCACAACGGCTCACTTCGCCGCCAAGTTAGGGCTCCCCCAATGGGAAGACGACCTTGGCCCCCTGCTCGACCGCCTTTTTGAACTCCTGTTCGCCAGTGAAGTGGACATGACAGATTTCTTCCGCCGCCTAGGCGACCTTGATCTCCATGCCCCGGTCGACGCCCAATCCGCCATCCTCAGCCTGGCCAGCTATCGCCCGGATCTGTGGCAGGAACACGCCGTCGCGTGGAACGAGTGGCTCAGTGACTACGCCGCAAAAGTCAGTCGCTGTGATACGGCCCCCAAGTTGCGTCATCAGCGTATGAACGCCGTCAACCCGCGTTACGTCCTGCGCAACTACCTCGCCCAACAAGTTATCGAGCAAGCCGAAGCCGGCGATCCGTCCGGCATCAGCGAACTGCTTGACGTCATGCGCCGTCCCTACGATGAGCAGCCGGGGCGCGAGCGCTTTGCCGAAAAACGCCCAGACTGGGCGCGGCACAAGGCAGGCTGCTCCATGCTCTCGTGCAGTTCCTGAGTGCTTTGGCGCAGACGCCCCCGTATAATCCGCGCCCTTTCCCGCTTTACCCGTCACCACCGTGTCTGCCACTGAAAAAGAAGTCGCCACCGAACTGGCGCGCCGCCGTACGTTTGCCATCATCTCGCACCCTGACGCGGGTAAAACCACGCTGACCGAAAAGCTGCTCTGGTTTGGCGGCGCCATTCAGGTCGCCGGTGAGGTGCGCGCGCGCAAAG
>CAZFSH010000226.1:0-4913 GCA_964521935.1 uncultured Propionivibrio sp. | reverse complement strand
TGACGTATTCAACAATTACAGCATTAGCGTCTTTGACATGAATCAGTCGCAAATCAGTCGCACAAACAAAAACAGCCCCGAAGGGCTGATCTGCTAAGTCTTTGAATTTACTGGGAAAATTTGGTCGGGGTGATAGGATTCGAACCTACGACATCTTGCTCCCAAAGCAAGCGCGCTACCGGGCTGCGCTACACCCCGAGGGGCGCGATTGTACCGAGCCTTGAAGCACTGTGCCAACATTTTCTGCACCGTCAAGTCAATCATTCCTGAATCATTGACTTGCAGTAGTAGAAGCTTTCCGTTATAAAGCCCCCTTCTTTGAAATTGGACTCTTGCAATGGCTGAAGATCTGCTCCACAAAAAACAGTTCCCTCCCTATGCGGCCAAGAAGGGGGAGGCTTATATGAACGATAAGCAAAAAGCCCACTTCAGAGAAATTTTGCAGTCCTTGCGAGAAGAACTGGTTGAAGACATTGAGCTCACTGTTCATACCATGCAAGACGAAGCAACGGTTTTTGCCGACCCCAATGATCGGGCAAGTCACGACTCCGATATGGCGCTTGAACTACGTAACCGTGACCGCGAACGCAAGCTGATCAAGAAAATAGATGAAGCTATTGCTCGCCTTGATGAAGATGAGTACGGCTACTGCAATATGTGCGGCATTGAAATTGGCATGAAGCGCCTGGAAGCCCGGCCTACCGCTACATTGTGCATTGACTGCAAAACACTGGAAGAACACCGGGAAAAACAAATCGGCAAGTAAATCTGTTTAATGTAAGGTCAGTACGCGCTTAGCGCAGCTAATTTACATAGCCAACAAAAAAGGACGCCGAAGCGTCCTTTTTTGTTGGCTGTTAGGCCACTTAGGCAGCAGGTACCTCAGCAGGCGCTGCATTGTCAGCTGCAACTGCTTTCATTGACAAACGAACACGGCCTTTGTCATCAGTTTCGATTACTTTAACCTTAACAATCTGCCCTTCTTTAAGGTAATCAGCAACCGCATTCACCCGTTCGTTGGCGATCTGCGAAATGTGCAACAAACCATCTTTACCTGGCAACAAGCTAACGATCGCACCGAAGTCAAGCAAACGCAAAACCGGGCCTTCGTAAATCTTGCCCACTTCCACTTCCGCGGTAATGTCTTCAATACGTTTTTTCGCCGTTTGCGCCGCATCAGCATTGACCGATGAAATCGTCACCGAACCATCGTCCTGAATATCAATAACGCAACCCGTCTCTTCCGTCAGGGCGCGAATCACTGCACCGCCTTTGCCGATCACATCACGAATTTTCTCGGGATTGATCTTCATGTGAATCATGCGCGGAGCAAAATTCGAGACTTCCTCACGATGCACGGACATTGACTGCTGCATTTGGGCCAGGATATGCAAACGCGCTTCTTTGGCTTGCGCCAACGCAACCTGCATGATCTCTTTGGTGATGCCCTGAATTTTGATATCCATCTGCAGCGCGGTAATGCCTACCTCAGAACCAGCAACCTTGAAGTCCATATCGCCAAGGTGATCTTCATCACCAAGGATATCGGTCAACACAGCAAAGCGGCTACCGTCTTTAATCAAACCCATGGCAATACCTGCAACATGAGCCTTAAGCGGTACGCCGGCATCCATCAGCGCTAATGAGCCACCACAAACGGAAGCCATCGAAGATGAGCCATTCGATTCAGTAATTTCAGAAACAACACGCATCGAATAACCAAACTCCTCCGCAGATGGAAGAACCGCAACCAGAGCACGCTTCGCCAGACGTCCGTGACCGATTTCGCGACGCTTCGGTGTGCCGACACGGCCACACTCGCCAGTCGCGTAGGGGGGCATGTTGTAATGAAGCATAAACCGATCACGATACTCGCCCTGCAGCGCATCAATGATCTGCTCATCGCGCCCGGTACCCAGGGTAGCAACCACCAGCGCCTGAGTTTCTCCGCGGGTGAACAATGCAGAGCCGTGAGTGCGCGGCAGCACACTATTACGGATAGCAATCGGACGTACTGTACGGGTATCACGGCCATCAATACGTGGTTCGCCATTCAGAATCTGGCTGCGAACAATCTTGGCTTCCAGATCAAACAAAATATTGCCAATGGTGTTGGCATCAGGCGCGCCTTCTACACCGACAGTCAATGCTTCAATCGTCTTTTTAGCGATCTCACGTGTCTTTTGGGTACGTGCCTGTTTGCTGGTAATGCGATACGCTTCCCGCAACTCAGCTTCGGCCAGTGCCCCCACCTTTGCGATCAGCGCTTCATCCTTGGCAGCAGGCACCCATTCCCACTCAGGCTTACCGGCCACTTCAACCAACTCATTGATGGCCTTGATCGCAGCTTGCATCTGATCGTGACCAAACACTACCGCGCCCAGCATGACCTCTTCCGACAACTGCTGAGCTTCTGATTCCACCATCAGCACAGCTGACGCGGTGCCAGCAACGACCAAATCCATCTGGGTTTCAGCCAATTGTGTCTTGGTAGGACACAGAACATATTGACCATTGATAAAGCCAACGCGCGCCGCACCAATTGGACCATTGAAGGGAATCCCCGACAAAGCCAGTGCCGCCGATGCGCCGATCATGGCCGGAATGTCCGGATCGATCTCGGGATTGCATGAGACAGTCGTACATACCACTTGCACTTCATTCAAGAATCCATCAGGAAACAAGGGGCGAATGGGGCGATCAATTAATCGCGAAGTCAGTGTTTCTTTTTCTGACGGGCGACCTTCACGTTTGAAAAACCCGCCAGGAATACGCCCCGCTGCATAAGCCTTCTCTTGATAATCAACGGTCAGGGGGAAAAAATCCTGACCGGGTTTGGCGCTTTTTGCACCAACGACGGCAACCAGTACCACCGTGTCATCCATATTAACCAATACCGTACCACCGGCTTGACGACCAATTTCTCCCGTCTCGATGGTTACTGTGCGATCGCCATAGGCGAAAGTCTTTTTTGTCGCTGTCAACACAACATTTCCTTTCAGCAATAGAAAAGCCGGCGTTGCCGATATGGCAATGCCGGCTTGATCAGCCTAGTCTGCAGAGAAGTACGCATTGGCAACGAAGCCGCAGCGCAAATCAACCACGTGATTAAACAAATTACTTGCGCAGGCCAAGGCGCTCGATAAGCTTGCGATAGCCATCGAGATTCTTGCGCTTCAGATAATCCAGCATCTTGCGGCGCTGGCTAACCATCATCAGCAGACCACGACGTGAGTGGTGATCTTTGCTATGCGACTTGAAGTGACCGGTCAGATCATTAATGCGCGCAGTCAATAGCGCGACTTGAACCTCGGGAGAGCCGGTATCGCCCTGAGCACGTTGGTAGTCAGCGACGATTTTCGCCTTCTCGGGTGTAGTAATTGCCATTTGTTTGGGTTCCTTGCTGTTCCAGTTCTTCTTCCCTTCGGAGAGCCGGGGATTATAGACGGCCTACACGCTAGTGCTCAAGTCCAACGTGTATTTTTCTTCTCCTATTTAAGTCATCACACTACCGATACCAAATTTCTGGCGAGCAATCGAGTGGGGTGCAATAACGATCCCTCGGTAACTTCGCCCAGACCGAGAAACTCGTTTCCCGATGAATACATACGCACCCGACCATTGAACGCGGAGAAACGGGTGTCACGTATACGTTGCCCATTCCCTATGCGATATGAACTATCTGCGTCCAGCACCAAGGCAGGCACATTGCTAAGCAAGTAATCAACTGGCAGTAGCAGAGTGTCGAGTTCCTCACGCGGACGTTTCTCAAGCGCGGACAAAGTATGCGCGTCATCAACCGACAAACGCCCGATCCCCGTCCGGCGCAACGCAACAAGGTGCGCACCGCAACCCAGTTGTTCGCCGATGTCCATGGCGAGGGAGCGAATGTAGGTTCCCTTGCTGCAATGAACATCCATGACAAAACTATCAGCCGTACAGTCGCGAATGATTAGCTCGTGAATGACGACCGAACGAGCCTCGCGCTCAAGCTCAATGCCTGCTCGGGCATACTCGTAAAGCGGCTTGCCATCGCGCTTCAAGGCGGAATACATGGGGGGAACCTGACTAATGACACCACGAAACTGGCTAGCCCCGCGCTCAATGTCGGCGGGCGTACAGTTAGCTGACCGTGTCGCCAGCACGTTGCCGTCGGCGTCACCGGAGTCAGTCGTCACGCCGAGACGAACTGTCGCAAGATAGCGTTTATCCGCATCGAGCAATTCGCTGGAGAACTTGGTTGCCTCACCAAAGCACAAGGGCAAGAGGCCGGTTGCCATCGGATCAAGCGTTCCCGTATGGCCAGCCTTGGCTGCATAGAGAAAGAACTTCACCTTCTGCAGTGCCTGGTTGGAGCCGATTGCCGTCGGTTTATCCAGCAAGAGCACACCATCAACATCTCGTCGTGGCAGTCGGCGGGGAGCGTTCACGCGATCAGTTACGCCTAGTGAGTGTCAGGGGTTTCACCTAACGGCGCATTGGCGCTGGAGATGGGGTTGGCAGCTTGATCAGCGGCTATAGTGTCATCAATCAAGCGCGACAGACGCGTACCGTTTTCCACCGACGCATCGAAGTGAAAATGTAGCTGAGGAATCTGGTGAATGCGAATACGTTTCCCCAACTCACGACGAAGATAGCCAGCCAAACGGAGCAAGCCAACCGCCAGCTCTTTATTCGCCTCAGCCGTCGCCAACGAGGTGTAAAACACTTTGGCGTGCGAGTAATCGCCACTAACCTCAACATCAGTAATGGTCACCAGCGGCAAAATCGGTGCCAAGCGCGGATCTTTAACACCAAAGCGCAGCATTTCCGCCAATTCACGACGCAGTTGCTCCGCTACCCTATCGGTACGAGCAAAGCCCTGATTACTGCGCCGTGTCACCATGACTGACTTTTACCGTTGGACAAAATCA